>DATBQT010000183.1:0-2039 GCA_036560685.1 Acidimicrobiales bacterium | reverse complement strand
CTGCCCGGATTTGAACCGGGGACCTCTGCGTCCCGAACGCAGCGCGCTAACCAAGCTGCGCTACAGCCCGTCGCGGGTTGCCCCGCGGGACCGCGAGCCTAGACGAGCCGACCCGGGGCGCTCCCTCGGTCGGCGTCGGGTACGGGCTCGCTCGCGACGGCCGAGCGGCGCGCGACCACCTCGGTGATGCGGCGGCGCTCCATGGACTGGACCCGCAGCTCCCAGCCGTCGAGCTGGACCGAGTCGCCGGGCTCGGGGATCCGGTCCAGGCGCTCCAAGAGGTACCCGCCGAGCGTGACGTAGTCGCCGTCTGGCAGCTCCACAGAGAGGTGCGCGGCCACGTCGTCGATCCCCGCCTGGCCGCCGATCAGCCAGCGGTTGGCGTCGATGCGGACGAAGTCGGGCTCCTCGTCCTCGTCGAACTCGTCGGACAGGTCGCCGACGAGCGGCTCGAGCAGGTCGCGAAGCGTCACGACGCCGCTCACCCCCCCGTACTCGTCGAGGACCACGGCGAACGTGCGGCGCCTCGCGCGCATCTCCGCGAGGGCCTCGAGCACGCCCATCGACTCGGGCAGAAGGAGGGGAGGTCGCCGGACCTTCCTCGAGATCTCGTTCGTGTCGGGCAGCGACGTCGGCAGCGAGCTCGAGCCCTTCGAGCTGCGGAACAGGTCGCTCACGAACAGCATGCCGTCGACGTCGTCGAGCTCGTCGCCCAGGGCGACCGGGAACGCACGGTGGCCGCTGTCGCGGATGGCGTCGGCGACTGCCTCGGGCGTCACCGGCATGGAGAGGAACGTGACGTCGACGCGCGGGGTCATGACCTCGCGCAGGTCGATCGTCCGCAGATCGCCGATCCGCTCGACGATGAGCCGCTCCTGGACGTCGGCGGGATCGTCGCCCGCCTTGGTGCGACCCGACTTCGTGCGTGACTGCCTGTCTGGGTCAGCCATGGGGCGAGGCGCCGGAGGCGCCCACGGTCACCGGTCGCCACGCGTCGTCCTCGAAGGTCCCGCCACCCAGGATCGCGCGGACCGCACGACGCAGGCGGCTGGGCTCGAGGGGCTTCACGCAGAACCCCTCTGCGCCAGCTCGCCGCGCCAAGAAGACGTCGGGGCGGCGATCGAGCAGCATGAGGATCGGGACGTGCGGGGCGTTGCCGAACGACTCTTGGTTCCGCAGCTCCGAGCAGATCGCGACCCCGCCCATCGCAGCGATCTGCAGGTCGCAGATCGCGAGGTCGACCTCGCGATCGATCGCGGTCTCGACGGCGTCGGGGCCGGTCGCCGCCTCGATCACCTCGAGGTCGGGGCCTTCGAGCGTCGCGCGGACGGAGTGGCGCAGCGACGAGAGGTCGCTCGCCACGAGCACGAGTGCCATCGGTGCGAGCGTACCTGACCGTGTCGCGCGGCTCGCCGGGTCAGGCGCCGAGCTCGTCGGCGATGCCCGAGAGGCCGGCCACGTCGCGGGCGGGGAGCGTGGCGAGCCACACGGTCGAGACCGCGGCGGCGCCGAAGAGGTCCCCGATCCCCGCCACCATCGCGGCGTCGTGACGCGCGTCGCGCTCGAGGGCGCGAAGCACGTCCAGCTGGACGCCCATGACCCCGGTCGCGACCGGCAGCGACTCGGGATCGACGTCGACGAACGAGGGCTGGCAGCGGTTGAGCACCGCCCCCCTCGGCGCGACGCCCCGCTCGGAGAGGTGCGTCGTGAACCACGCGGCCTCCTCGAGCGCGTCGGCAGCCGGCGTGGTCACGAGCACGTAGGCCGTGGACTCGTCGACCAGCAGCTGCTGCACGGCGCCCGCGCGCTCGGCGAACCCCTCCTGCATGCCGGCGAACGCCTGGAAGAACGAGACCGCGTCGTCGACCAGCTCGCCGCCCACGACCGCGGCGATGCCACGGAGCACCGACGTGGTCGCGACCGAGGCGACGCGCAGTGACAGCCGGGTCGGCGCGAGCAGCGTGCGCACGATGCGGTGCCCGAGGAACCGCAGCAGCCGCTCCGGCGCGTCGAGGAGCTCGAGCGCGTTGCGCGTCGGT
>DATBQT010000182.1:0-12398 GCA_036560685.1 Acidimicrobiales bacterium | reverse complement strand
GAAGCGCTGCTCCTCGTCGACGACGAGGAGGCCGAGGTCCTTGAACGAGATGCTCTCGGCGAGCAGCCGGTGCGTGCCGATGACGACGTCCACCGAGCCGTCCGCGACGCCGGCGATGACTGCTCGGGCGTCGGCGTCCGCGAGGAAGCGGCTGAGCAGCTCAACGCGAACCGGGTAGCCCGCGAATCGGTCCGAGAACGTCTGGAAGTGCTGGCTCGCGAGCAGGGTCGTGGGCACGAGGACCGCCGCTTGTTTGGAGTCCTGCACGCACTTGAACACCGCGCGCAGCGCGACCTCGGTCTTGCCGAAGCCGACGTCGGCGCAGACGAGCCGGTCCATAGGCTTCGGCGCCTCCATGTCGGCCTTCACGTCCTCGATCGCAGCGAGCTGGTCGACCGTCTCGGTGTACGGGAAGAGCGCCTCGACCTCCTGCTGCCAGGGCGTGTCAGGCGAGAAGGCGTGGCCCGCCGTCGCAGCCCTCGCCCGGTAGAGCGCGACCAGCTCCTCGGCGATGTCGTCGGCCGCGGCCTTGGCCTTGGCCGTCGTGCGCTGCCACTCCGCGCCCCCCATGCGAGAGAGCGTCGGGGACTCGCCTCCCGAGTACGCCGTGATCGCGTCGATCTGGTCGGTCGGCAGGTAGAGGCGATCGGTCCCGCGGAACTCCAAGATGAGGTAGTCCCGCGTCGTGCCGGCCATCTCGCGGGTGGTCACGCCGGCGAACCTCGCGACCCCGTGGTGGCGGTGCACGACGAAGGAGCCGACCACCAGGTCATCGAAGAACCCCTCGACGGCACGCGACCGGCGCCTCGGCGCGCGGTGCATGACCCTGCGTCCCGTCACGTCGGCGTCGGACCAGACGACGAAGCCCGCGTCGGTCGCCGCGCAGCCCAGCGACAGCGAGACGGGCACCACCGTCAACGAGCCGGCCATGACCTCTTCGGACAGCCGTGCGGTGACGCCCTCTCGTGCGAGCTGGTCGACGAGGTGCGCACCGGTCGCAAGCGACGTCGTGCACACGACCGACGTCGTGCCCTTGGGCAACCTGGCGAGCACCGCCGCGAGCCGCGCAGGATCCCCGCGCAGCGGCTCGGGTGCTCGAACTTCGACGACGGGGTTCGAGGTGTCCTCGGGCACCGACGGGAGCCGTGCCGCGCCGGTGGGCGCGGCCGCGAGCACGGTGTCCAGCGCCGCATGCAATGCAGGCGGGGCCTCGGGCGCGCCCCACGTCGCGGCGAGCACCTCGAGCAGCGCCGCCTCCTCGTCAAGCAGTTCTGAGGCGCGATCGCTGGCGCGCGAGGGCTCCAGCACGACGACGAGGTCCTCGTCGTCGAGCATCGTCGTGATCGCGGGGCCGGCGTCGAGCCAGGGCAGCCATCCCTCCATGCCGTCGAAGAGCTCGCCGTCGGCGAGCCTCGAGAACCACGCCGCGCCCCACCGCTGCGTTAGCGCGAGCGACGCGGCACGTCGACGGTCGTCGTCGTCGCAGATGAGCTCCCTGCAAGTGAAGAGCCACACCGAGTCGCACGTGTCGACCTGGCGCTGGTCACCTGGATCGAACGTGCACAGCCGCTCGACCTCGTCACCGAAGAGGTCGATCCGCACCGGCGCGTCCGCGGTCGAGCCCCACACGTCGACGATGCCGCCGCGCACGGCGAACTCCCCTCGGTGCTCCACTCGGTGCTCGCGGCGATAGCCGAGGACGACGAGCCCTTTGAGCAGCTCGTCGCGAGCGATCACGTCGTGCGTCGACACGACGAGCGGGGCGCCCGGGAGCGTTCGGGTTGGTCGCTGCATGAGTGCGCGAACCGACGCGACGACGATCCGTGGGCGCCGGCCCGCCGACGAGAGCCGCCACCTCGCGGCGTGCCGCGCGCCCATCGCGGTGAGCTCGGGGCTCACCCGCTCGAACGGGAGCGTGTCCCATGCCGGCAGCGAGACCACCGGACCGTCGGTCGCGCCCACCGCACCTGGCGTCGACGCGCCGAGGAAGCACTCGAGGTCGCTCGCGACTCGGTCTGCGTCGATCGTGGTGGGTGCGACCGCGAGGATCGTCGAGCCCGGGTGTGCCGCTGCGAGCGCGGCCAGCACGGGCGCCTGCGCGGCGGCCGGCACCGCGACGGTCGCCCGGGGCACGATGGCCCGGACCCCCGGATCGTCAGTGAGCAGGTCGGTCAGTGCGCCGAGCCGACCTGCGCCCTCACCCACTCGCTGCGCCGTTGAGCCTCGACGCAGCAGCGTCGAGGCCCGACGCGACGACGTCCTCGAGCGCGTCGGCGCCCGCCGCGATCGCGAGCTCGATCCCGGGACGGTCCGCCTGGGACGGCCGCGACAGGACCCAGTCGGCACCGCGGTCCTTGGACTGCGGCTTGCCGATGCCGATGCGGAGCCGGGAGAACCCCTCGGTGCCGAGCGATCCAGCAACCGAGCGCAGGCCGTTGTGGCCGGCGAGGCCACCGCCGACCTTGAGCTGGAGCCTGCCCGGCGCCAGGTCGAGCTCGTCATGGACCACGACGAGCCGGGTCAGGTCGTCAAGTCCTCCGCGGCGCACGAGCGGCACAACCGCCGCGCCGGACTCATTCATGTGTGTCGTCGGCACCGCGATCAGGAGCCGTGCCCCGAGCGTGTCGGCCTCAGCGAGTCGCGCTCGGAGGCGGGGCTCGACGCGCAGCGACAGGCTCATGCGACGCGCGAACTCGTCAACGACCGCCGCGCCGAGGTTGTGGCGGGTCTCGCGGTACTCCACGCCGGGGTTCGCGAGCCCGACGATCACCCAGTCCGCAGGTGTCCCCCGGCGCGGTGCGCCGTCCTTGCGACGGCGGAACACGGGCTAGGACTCTTCGGTCGGCGTCTCCGCCTCGGTCGCCTCGACGCCCTCGGGCGCCACCGGCGCCGCTGCGACGCGGGAGGCGTGCGTGCCCACCACCGTCGTCTGGGGATCCTGGGTCGCCTCGACGCCTTCGGGCAGCTCAAGGTCGCCGATCCGGATCGCCGCGCCGACGACCAGCTCGGAGATGTCGACGGTGATCGAGTTCGGGATCTTGTCCGGCTGGGCCTTCACATGGATCGAGAACAGCTGCTGGTCGACCTCCCAGTCGTGGTGGCGAACCTCGACCGCGTCACCGATCATCTGGAGGGGCACCTCGACCTCGATGCCCTCCGTGCGGCTCACGACCTGAAAGTCCACGTGGTTGACCGTCCCGCGGACGGGGTGGCGCTGGATCTCTCGTGCCAGCACCAAGTAGTGCTCCTTGCCGGCGACCAAGTCGAGCAGCGTGTTCAGGCCCTGCTCTCCCGACAGCGCCTGGCGGAACGCCTTTCCGTCCACGGCGATGGCAACCGGCGCGATGTCGTGGCCGTAGACGACGCCGGGGATCTTCCCCTCATGGCGCAGTCGGCGCGTGTCGCTGGAGCCGATCGGGCGTCCGACTTCGGCGGCAAGGGTGATCTCAGCCATTGGGGGTCTCCTCGAGCGGGCTCGCGACGCGCCGCGCGGCGGCGTGGCGGGGACGACACTCTACCGCGTCGCGGCGGACCGCCTCAGGCGAGGTTCTCGCCGCCGAAGATCTCTGAGACCGAGGTGTCCTCGAAGACCGCGTCGATCGCGTCCGCCAGCAGCTCGCACACGGACAGCACCTCGAGCCCCTCGAAGTGGCGCTCGGGGGGCACCGGCAGCGTGTCGGTCACGATCACCCGCGAGATGGGCGAGGCCTTGAGGCGATCGCTCGCGGGGTCGGACAGCAGCGCGTGGGTCGCGAGCGCCCAGATGTCGCTGGCCCCGGCCTCGACGAGGAGGTCCGCGGCCGCACAGATCGTCCCGGCCGTGTCGATCATGTCGTCGATGAGGATGCAGTGGCGGCCGTCGACCTCGCCGACGACGTGGCGGGCCTCGACCTTGTTCGCCACGTGGCGGGGCCTCGTCTTGTGCACGAGGGCGAGGTCCGCGCCGAGGCGCTGCGCGTAGCGCTCCGCGACCTTCACGCGACCGGCGTCCGGTGTCACCACGACGAGGTCGTTCGTCGCCTGGTCGCGGAGGAACGCCTCGAGCACAGGGGCGGCGGTGAGGTGGTCGAACGGGACGTCGAAGAAGCCCTGGATCTGTCCGGAGTGCAGGTCGACGGACATCACGCGGTCCGCTCCGGCTGCCTGGAGCATGTCGGCGACCAGCTTCGCGGTGATCGGCTCGCGCCCCGTGGACTTGCGGTCCTGGCGCGAGTAGCCGTAGTAGGGGCACACCGCGGTGATCCGCTTCGCCGACGCGCGCTTCGCCGCGTCGATCATGATGAGCTGCTCCATGAGCGTGTCGTTGACCGGACCGCAGTGCGTCTGGATGATGAACACGTCGGCGCCGCGGAGCGAGACCTCGAACCGGCAGTGGATCTCGCCGTTCGCGAACTCCCGCAGGTTCGGCTCGGAGAGCGGGACCTCGAGATGGCGTGCGATCTCGAGTGCGAGAGCTGGGTGCGAGCGACCTGAGACGATCTCGAGGCGACGCTTGGAGATCAGCTCCACGCGTGGAGGCTAGCCCGATCGACCAGAGCGCCTCGCGGGCTAGAGCCCGAGCGTCGAGTGCGGACCGACGCGAGCCCCCGAGGGCACGTCGGTCCCAGGCCCGAGGACGCTGAACGAGCCGACCTCGGCATCCTCCCCGATGCGCGCGCCGGTCGCGTGCACGGTGCCCAGCTGGGCACGAGCGCCGACGATGACGTCGACGAGCAGCGCATTCGGCCCGACCTGGGCGCCCGCGCCGATCCGGCACGACCCCTTCACGATCGTGCCCGGCAGCAGCGAGACGTCCTCGGCGAGGAGCACGTCCGCGTCGACGTAGGTCGATGCAGGGTCCCACATCGTCACGCCCTTGCTCATCCACCGCTCGTTGATCCGCCGACGAAGCTCGGCCTCCGCGGCGGCGAGCTGCACCCTGTCGTTGACCCCCGCAACCGCGGCGCGGTCCTCGGTGAGGACCGACCGCGCCAGGTGACCCGCGTTGTAGAGCACGCTGACGACATCGGTCAGGTAGTACTCCGACTGAGAGTTCGTCCGGTCCACGCGCCGGAGCGCCGGGCCGAGAAGGGCCATCTTCACCACGAAGATCGACGTGTTGACCTCGGTGACGAGTCGCTCCTCGGCCGAGGCATCGAGCTCTTCGACGATCCGCGCGATCGCCTCGTCCCTCCCGTGGATGACCCTCCCGTAGCCCGTGGGGTCCTCCATGGTGGTCGTGAGCACCGTCAGCGCGTGGCCACCCTCGACGTGCGCCGCGACCAGCGTGCCCAGCAGCTCGGACCGAAGCAGGGGCGCGTCGCCCGGGACGATCAGCACGTCGTTGTCGTCTTCGTCGGAGACGTTGAAGTTCGAGAGCGCAACGCTCACCGCGTGGCCGGTGCCGAGCTGCTCGAGCTGCTCGACGAACTCGATCTCGAGGCCCTCAGGCGAGCGGTCGGTCAGCGACTTCACCACCCACTCGGCCTCGTGTCCGACCACGACGACGACCCGGTCGACGTCGAGCTGGCTGACGGCGTCGATGACGTGGAGCACCATGGGGCGTCCGCAGAGGTGGTGGAGCGGCTTGGGCCGCTGCGAACGCATCCGCGTGCCCTCGCCGGCGGCGAGCACGATCGCACTCAGTCCTGCCATGCCTCCTCTCTAGCAGGAGCGGGCCACCTAGCCTCGGTTCATGGCGAAGGTGCCGTACGACGAGTTCTCGATGTTCCGTGAGAACGCGGAGGAGTGGTCACTCCCCTACCCCCAGCCTCCTGCGGTCGAGCGACTCACCACGCCCATCGCGCCAGGACGCCATCTGAGCGGGCTCAGGTGGGGCCGGACGAGCCCCGAGATCGTGCTCCTGCACGGAGGCGCGCAGAACGCCCACACCTACGACACCGTCGCGCTCGCGCTCGACCGACCGCTCCTCGCCGTAGACCTCCCCGGCCACGGCCACTCTGACGCAGCCCCGGGCGGGCCGAGTGACGTCGAAGGCCACGCTCGCGACGTCGCGTCGATGCTCGGGGCGCTTGGTCTCGCGCACCTCCCCGTCGTCGGGATGTCCCTCGGAGGCCTGGTCGCGCTCTCGATCGCGGCGGGCACTCCAGCGATCGCCTCGAAGCTCGGCATGGTCGACGTCACCCCTGGCGTCAACTCGGACAAGGCCCGCCACATCACCGCCTTCGTCGCCGGGCCGCCCTCCTTCAGGGACCTCGACGAGATCGTCGCGAGGACTGTCGCGCACAATCCGGGACGCTCCGAGCAGTCGCTCCGGCGAGGCGTCCTGCACAACGCGGTGCAGCGTGACGACGGCACCTGGGTGTGGCGTCACCAACGCCATGAGGGACCGCAGGCCACCGTTCGACTCGCGCCCGAGGACCTGTGGGACGCCCTCTCGTCGGTGAAGGTGCCCGTCTTGTTGGTCCGCGCGATGGGTGCGGGGTCGGTGGTCGACGACGAGGACGAGGCCGAGTTCCTAAGGCGCCAGCCCGGTGCCACGATCGCGCGGGTCGACCAGTCCGGCCACTCCGTCCAGGGCGACCAGCCGATCGCCCTCGCCCAGATTCTGGGCGACTTCCTCGACGCCTGATCACCGCCGTCGCCCGGGAAGCCCCCGATCCCTCGTTGCTGGCGGGGGAGGGCTCGAACCTCCAACCTACGGATCCAAAGTCCGTCGTTCTGCCAATTGAACTACCCGCCACCGCAGAACCGGAAGTGACCCACGCGGCCGGTCGGCGGCGGGATCGGTCCGGTCGTCCAACGGTACAGGCCGTGCAACGCGTCGCCTTCGAGGACGGTCGCGCCATTCTTCTGGTGCTCTTAGAGGTCGCTGCCGCGCGGCTTAGCGCGGAGCGCAACGATCGGTGGCAGAGGGAGGGCGCAGTGATCGACAACTGGACCACGACCTCGCACACGCCCTCGCGCCGCAACGAGCCGGTGCGTCGCTCACCGGATCCACTCCACGTCCACGATCGCGCTCGGGCGGTTGACGCGCACGTCGGGATCGCCCTTGACGCCGGCCCACGCGGCGCGGATGGCGCGACACGCGGGACATCGGGCGCTGCGCACCGCGTCAGTAGGCTCGACTCGATGTCGAGGCTCGCAGCATCGTGAGGATCCTCATCGTCGAAGACGACGCCGCCGTGCGCAACTCCCTCGCTCGGGCGCTGCGCCTCGAGGGCTACGAGCCCGAGCTCCACGAAGAGGGCGGGTCCGCCATCCGGTCGTTGCAGCTTTCGGCACCCGATGCGATCATCCTCGACCTCCAGCTCCCCGACGTCGACGGCGTCGAGATCTGCCGACGGGTCAGGGCCTCCGGCGACGCCACGCCGATCCTCATGGTGACCGCCCGAGACGCCGTGGACGATCGTGTCGCCGGGCTCGACGCCGGCGCGGACGACTACCTGGTCAAGCCTTTCGACCTCGCGGAGCTCTTCGCCCGGCTTCGCGCGCTCCTGCGGCGCCGCGGGCCTTCCGAGGGCGAGTCGGAGGTGCTGCGCTTCGAGGACCTCTCGCTCGACCTCTCCACCCGCGAGGCCAAGCGCGGCGACCGCGCCTTCGCGCTGACCCGCGTCGAGTTCGACCTGCTCGAGCTCCTGTTGCGCCACCCCCGCCAGGTGCTCACGCGCGAGCTGATCCTGGACAGGGTCTGGGGCTACAACTTCGACACCGGCACCAACTCGCTCGCCGTGTACGTGGGCTACCTGCGGCGCAAGCTTGAAGACGGCGGCGAGCAACGGCTGCTCCAGACGGTTCGAGGCGTCGGCTACGTCCTGAAGGAATCGTGACCTTCCGAACGAGGGTGGCGGCCTCCGCCGCCTTCGTCGTCGCGATCGCCGTCCTGCTCGCGTGCTTCGCTGCCTATCGCGGCTCGCGCGACGCGCTCATAGGCTCGGCCGACGCCTCGCTGGCGGGCGCGTACACCCACATCTACTCGGGCACCCCACCATCGGTCGACCCGAACGTCGCGCCGGGGTTCGGGATGCTCCTCTACACCTCAGGCAAGGCCTTCATCTCCTACAACATGGGCACGCTGCCGACAGACGCCGCGATCAAGCAGGTCGCCTCGGGCCAAGGGCACGCCCTGTTTCGGACGATCCTGACCTCGGATGGCAGAGCGCTTCGCGAGCTCATCGCGCCGATACCGGCCGGAACGATCCTTGAGCAGATCACGCCGGACGGGCATGAGGAGAACATCGGGCTCTTTCCCTCCCCCGCAGCCCTCGTGCTGGTCGAGTCCTTCCAAGGCGTCGAGGAGCGGCTCCGGTCGCTCGGTGTCGACCTCGCCCTCCTCGCGGCACTCGGCGTCCTTGTGGCCGCGCTCTTCGGGTGGCTCGCTGCTCGCGCGGCGCTCATCCCGCTCGCCCAGACGACGAGGGACATCGAGGAGATCGCGACGACGCTTGACGTCTCGCACCGCGTGGACGAGGGCTCGAACGACGAGCTGGGCCGCCTGCGTCGCGCCTTCAACCAGCTCTTGGAGGAGCTCGAGCTCTCGCAGGACTCCCAGCGCCAGCTGATCTTGGACGCGAGCCACGAGCTGCGCACCCCACTCACCAGCCTTCGCGCGAACGCCCAGGTCCTTGGGCGCATCGACGAGCTCGGCAAGGAGGACGTGACCCAGCTCTCCGACGACATGGTGACCCAGGTCGACGAGCTCACGCGGCTCGTCGGCGACCTCACCGAGCTCACGCGGGGAGAGCACTCGGTCGAAGAGGTCCAGGACCTCGACCTCGACGAGCTCGTCGGCGAGTGCGCGGAGATCGCCGAGACGCACGCCCGCACGAAGCACATCTCCATCGAGCTGACCTCTGCGCCAAGCACGGTGCGCGTGAAGCGCGACCGGCTCACCCGCGCCGTGGGGAACCTGCTCGACAACGCGATCAAGTTCAGCCCGGAGGGCAGCTCGGTCGCGGTCACCTGCAAGGACGGCGCGGTCATCGTCGACGACAGCGGACCCGGCATCGACGACGCGGACCTCCCCTACGTCTTCGACCGCTTCTACCGGTCGTCCAGGGACCGGGGCCAGCCCGGCTCGGGGCTGGGCCTCGCGATCGTCGCCCAGGTCGTCCAGGAGGCCGGCGGCACGATCGAGGCCGCCCGGAGCGAGACACTCGGCGGCGCGCGCATGGTGCTGCGGCTCCCCATGCCCGACGGTCGCACCCGGTTCTGAGCGCTTTCTTAGGGCGAGCACCCGTGGGGCTTATCGCGGCCACCAAGGATGGTCTCTGTTAACGGAGCCCACCGAGCGACAGGAGCCCGAGTGCATCCAGGGGCATCGCATCCCCACAGCGCCACTCACCGCCGCGACCGAACACTCGATCGGAACCGCCGCACCACCCTGGTGAGCGACGCCGTGGCACATGCCGCCATTGGTGCAAGTCGGGCTCATCGCGAAGGCCGCGTGGCGTCCGAGCTGAGTGCCCACTCCCCTGCGGGCACCGCCTCGACGCCGAGCGGTGCGATGGGCACCTCGACCGGTCGGTCGTCGGGCGGCACCCCATCGTCCGCGACCGGCTGGTCACCCTCGCAGGTCTCGCAGCCCTAGTCGGGGCGGCACGCCGCCTCTACGCAGGACTGCTCGGACCCGCGACCTCAGCGCGAGGCGGCGATCAGCTCGATGCGGTTCCCGAAGGGGTCCACGACGTAGCCACGGCGCACGCCCTCCAGGGCGTCGTCGGCGGTGAAGGCAACGCCCCCGCGCGCGAGGTCAGCAACGAGCGCGTCGAGGTCGTCCACCTCGAACGCCGGGTGGGCCTTGGTCGCAGCGACGAAGGCGGGGTCCACGCCCAGGTGCACCGTGACCTCGCCTCCTTCGAACCAGCACCCGCCGCGCGCGGCGAGGACCGGCGGCTTGGGCACGCGGGCGAGCCCGAGCAGCCCCGAGTAGAAGGCGACGGCGTCGTCCTCACGACCCTCGGGCATCGCGAGCTGCACGTGGTCGAGCCGGACCAGCCGCGCCATCAGGGCGTCGCCTCGACCCCGCGCGGCACCGCGCCAACGTCACGCCTCATCGGTCACCTCTTGACCGCGACATCACGCACCGGTTGGCGTCGCCTCGTCGCCGCCCACTAGCGTGGCACAGGCCATGGGATCGCTCATCAAGAAGCGCCGCAAGCGCATGCGCAAGAAAAAGCACAAGAAGATGCTGAAGAAGACCCGTTGGCAGCGGCGAGCAGCAGGCAAGTAGCTCAGCTCACCTGAGGTCCCTCGGTCCTCGCGAGAACCATCCGAACCGGTCCAGTTCTGGTCTCGATGACCTCGACGCCCGTCGCGCCGAGACCCAGGGGATCCCCCTCGCAGAACATCGTCGAGCCACTGCCCGCGAGCGTGAACGTCGACCCGCTGCGCGCCTCGAGCACGTCGCGCACGACGGCGAGCTGGGGGGCCACGCGCTCGGCGGCGGACGTCAGGTCGTTTCGGACGTGCTGGCGCTGGCCCGGGTCCAGCTCGTCGAACGCCCGGTAGCACGCGGCCGTGTCCACCTTGAACGACGAGAGCGCCAGGGTGACGGTCCTGGCGACCGGCTCGAGCGGCTCGATGAGCTCTCCGACGCCCCTGACCTCGGCTCGCCCGCCAACGCAGCAGAAGGGGACGTCCGCGCCGAGCGACACCGCGAGCTCGGGCTCGGTCCGGCCCGCCCACCGCAGCACGGCGGCGGCGTCGGCGGACCCGCCCCCGAGCCCGGCGCCGATCGGGATGCGCTTGATGAGCGAGACGTGCGCTCGACGCCCGACGAGTTGCAAGGCCCGGTGGATGAGGTCGTCGTCGCCGACTCTCGTGTCGCCGGCGCCCGCCGGTGACTCCGCGACGACGACGAACCTCGGCGAGTCGTCCTCGGTCTCGTCGAGCTCGATCGAGTCGGCCAGGTCGAGCGTCACCATCTCTGCGTCGAGCAGGTGCAGCCCGTCTGGGCGGACGCCCACGACGTGCAGAGACCACGTGAGCTTCGCGGGCGCGTGGAGCGTGGTCACGGCAGCGCCGCGAGCCGGCCGAACGCGGCGACGTCGAGCTCCTCGGGTCGCTGGGTCGGCGCGACCCCCGCTCGCTCGTAGGCCTCGAGGGCGACCACGCCGTCGAGGGAGCGGCGCAGCATCTTGCGTCGGTGTGAAAAGGCGGTCCGGACCACGGTGAAGAGGCGCTGCTCGCTGACCTCCGAGGGCTCGACGGCCACGCGGGCGCGCCGCTCGATGGCGACGACCGAGGAGTCCACGTTCGGCTCCGGCAGGAACACCGTCCTCGGGATCCTCCCTGCCACCTTGGCGGTCGCGTAGTAGGCGACCTTGACCGAGACCGCGCCGTAGGCCTTGTCGCCTGGCTTCGCCGCGAGCCGCTCGGCGACCTCGGTCTGGACCATGACGAAGAGACTGGCAGCGTCGGGGTCGTGCTCCAAGAACCGCACGACGATCGGCACCGCCACGTTGTAGGGCAGGTTCGCCACGACGCGCGTGCGCTGGCCGGCGCTCAGGGCCGAGAGGTCCACCTCGAGGGCGTCGCCGGCGATGACCTCGCACCGGCCCCCGGTGACGTGGCGGAGGACGTCGGCGAGCCGACGGTCGAGCTCGACGGCGTGGACGTCGGCACCGGCGTCGAGCAGCGCGAGCGTCAGCGAGCCGAGCCCGGGTCCGACCTCGACGACCCGATCGCCGGGGGCCACCTGGGCCAGGCGAACGATGCGCCGCGCCGTGTTCGGGTCCACCAAGAAGTGCTGCCCAAGGGCCTTGGACGGCGAGATGTCGTGCTCACGAAGGAGCGCGGCCACCTGGGACCGCGTGAGCGTCACCA
This sequence comes from Acidimicrobiales bacterium, assembly GCA_036560685.1. Taxonomy (GTDB): domain Bacteria; phylum Actinomycetota; class Acidimicrobiia; order Acidimicrobiales; family RAAP-2; genus Palsa-459. The sequence goes on along the minus strand of DATBQT010000182.1, from coordinate 632 downwards.
GCTGATGCGGACGTCGATCACACCTTGGGACAGAGCGGCGAGCTGCTCGAAGCAGTAGTTCGAGAGGTCGACGACTCGTCCGGGGTTGTGCGCCTCGGTGTCGGTCACGAGGCACTGGATGGACTTGTGGGTCGCTAGGTCGGTCACGGTGATCAGTGTGCCGTGCGGGAGGAACGGGCTCGCGCACTGGCCGGGGTGCCAGGCGTACCAGGTGGCGATCCCGACCCTCGAGTGGCCGTGCGCGGCGGTGGCGGCACGGTGGGCGGCTGCGGCCCGGCGGACCGCGGCTGCGTGCCGGACCTGCTCGGCGTGCCAGCGGGCCTCGGCCCGTCGGACGGCGGCAGCGTGGCGGACCTGGGCGGCGTGCTCGAGCTGGGCGGCGTGGACCGCCTCGGCGTGGCGGATCGCCGCGGCGTGGCGGAGCCGGGCCGAGTGCAGCGCCTGGTCCTGGTCCCAGGTGGCCTCGGCGCGCTGGACCGCCGCGGTGTGTCGGGCGCGCTCGGCGGGCGTCGTGGGTGCCGTCTTGACGTCGCTCGCCAAGGACTGGGTGTCGCCGATCGTGGCCGCCGTCGGCGAGGTCGCCGAGGGACGGCCGCCCAAGGCGACGTGTGCGGTCGCCGCCGCGTGGGCGG
>DATBQT010000181.1:0-5071 GCA_036560685.1 Acidimicrobiales bacterium | reverse complement strand
TCGAGGCTCGGCGACTCCGCGCACCAGCCGACGCCGATCGGGGTGTTCCGCGACGTGACGCGTCCCGAGCTCGGCTCGTCGATGTCGTCGCAGATCGTGGCGGCCCAAGAGGCCCGGGGACGCGGTGATCTGGCGGCCCTCTACCGCTCCAACGGCACCTGGACGATTGACTGACGTCCCCGCGGCGCACACCGCGGGGGACGAGGGGCTCGATCGCGTCGTCACGTGGCCAAACGCGGTCACGGTCATCCGCCTCGTGCTCATCCCGGTCTATGTGTGGCTGCTGTTCACGACCGCGCACACGTTCGCCGCGGGGTTCCTGTTGGGGACGCTCGGTGCGACCGACTGGGTCGACGGCTTCCTCGCGCGGCGGCTGCACCAGGTCACGACGCTCGGCAAGGTGCTCGATCCCGTCGCGGATCGAGTGCTCGTGCTTACGGCCGTCATCACGTGCGCCGTCTACGGCGCGGCGCCCTGGTGGTTCGCCGCAGCGACGCTCGCGAGAGAGGTGCTCGTGTCGGTCACGGTGCTCATCCTCGCGTCGCTCGGCGCAGCTCGGATCGACGTCTTGTGGATCGGCAAGGCGGGCACGTTCGGACTCATGACGGCCTACCCGCTGCTGCTCATGGCGGACGGGCCGGCGGGCTGGCAGTCGGTGCTGCACACCATCGCGTGGGGGATCGGCTTGATCGGGCTCACGCTCGCGTGGATCGCCGCGTTCTCCTACGTCAAGCCCGCGCGCGAGGCGCTCGCCAAAGGGCGCCGCGGTCGGCAACTCGGATAGGGTTCGCGCCATGCAGATCCCGGGCGACCTCCGCTACAGCAAGGACCACGAGTGGGTCCGCGCGGACGCGACGAGCGCACGGCTCGGGATCACCGACTACGCACAGGACGCGCTTGGCGACGTCGTGTTCGTAGCGCTTCCCGACGTCGGCGCGTCGTTCGACGCGGGCGCCGCGATCGGCGAGGTCGAGTCAACCAAGTCGGTCTCCGAGGTGTACGCGCCGGTCGCTGGAACGGTGAGCGCCGTCAACGACGCGCTGCGCGACGCACCTGAGACTCTCAACGCAGATCCCTATGGGGAGGGTTGGATCTGCGAGCTCCAGATCTCCGACGCCGCGCAGCTCGAGGCACTCCTCGACGCCGCGGCGTACGCCCAGCTGACGGACTCCTGAGGGGTCGGGTTGTCAGTCTCTTCCCACGGATCCTGAAATGCGGTGCAGCCGCTGCGGTACGCAGCTCACCGGCATGGAGCACTTCTGCCCCGAGTGCGGCGCCCCCGTGCACCGCGACGGGTCGCACGAGACGATGGCGACGCCCACGGTCGACGCGACGCTCCCCGAGCCGCCTGACCCGCCTGAGGTGCAGGTGGCGGCGCCGCCAGGTGCGATCGACGCGCTCGTCGTCGTCCGCGGTCCGAGGGTGGGGGAGGCCTACGAGCTCGCGAGCGAGGTGACGAGGGTCGGACGACAGCCGAACAACGACGTCGTCCTCGACGACGTGACGGTGTCGCGACACCATGCGCTCTTCACGACGACGGCGTCGGGACGCGTGACAGTGCGCGACCTCAACTCGCTGAACGGGACCTACGTGAACGGCTCTCGCATCGAAGAGGTCACGCTGCGCACGAACGACCAGGTGCAGATCGGCAAGTTCAAGCTCACGTTCCTCGCGGCGGCGGATCGATGACCGCGAAGTCCACGCGCACGTACCTCTCGATCGGCGAGGTGCTCAGCCTGCTTCGCGTCGAGTTCCCCGACGTCACGATCTCGAAGATTCGATTCCTCGAGGGCCAGGGACTCGTCAGTCCCGAGCGCACGTCGTCGGGCTATCGCAAGTTCCACGAGCCAGACGTCGAGCGACTGCGCTTCGTGCTGCGTCACCAGCGCGAGCACTTCTTGCCGTTGAAAGTCATCCGCGAGCGGATGGACGAAGCGGGACTCGCACCAACCGCGCCGTCCAAGCCACCGGGCGCGCGACGACGCTCGGTGAGTGAGTTGGTCGCCGCCCTCCAAGAGCCGCCCGCGGCATCCGCGCCCGCGCCGGATGCCGAGCTGCCGAAGAAGCAGACCTCGCAGCGCAGCAGCGCACCGGTTGATGCGCCCCCCGACGACCCGCTGCCGGCCAAGGGCCACACGGCCACGATGACCGCTGAGGAGGTCGCGATCGCGGCAGGCCTCGACACCGCCGCGGTCGAGGCGCTCGTTGAGCACGGCCTCCTCACGCCGGTCAGCTCGGGCGGGATCGACTGCTTCGACGACGACGCCGTGGCGATCGCCAAGGCCGCGTCGGGGTTCTTCGCCCTCGGGCTCGAGCCCAGGCACTTGCGCGTGCTGCGACACGGCGTTGACCGGGAGATGGGAATGATCGAGGCGCTGGTGCTCCCGATGCTCCAGCAGCGGACCCCCGAGGGCCGTGTGCGAGCCCGCGACGAGGCCGCGCAGTTCGCACGGCTCGCCCAGTCGCTGCGGGCCGCGTTCTTGCGCCGTGACCTGCGACGGATGCTCGGCTAAGACCAGTTCCGCAGGCCTCCGGGTCTAGGCTGGCGACGTGGTTGAGGTCGCGCTCCGGGCAGTCCGAGTGGATCTGCAGTCCCGGACGCCGGTGCTCGTCCTCCAAGAGACCGGCGAGCTCCGTCGGTCGATCCCGATCTTCATCGGCGAGCCCGAGGCCGTCGCGATCGAGTGCGCCGTGCGGGGCGTCCCGACGCCTCGGCCGCTCACCCACGACCTGCTGCGCGACGTCATCACCGAGCTCGGCGCGAGCGTCTCGCGGGTCGTGATCACCGAGCTGCGCGACGCGACCTACTTCGCGGAGATCCACCTGACCGCCGCGGGCTCGAACCTGGTGATCTCGGCGCGCCCGAGCGACGCCGTGGCCCTCGCGCTTCGCACCGAGAGCCCCCTGTTCGTCGACGACGAGCTCATGGACGAAGAGGGTCGCCTGATCGAGCTCGCGGACGAAGAGGAGGTCGACGAGGAGGCCGAGGGCGACGTCGACGAGATCGCCGAGCAGTTCCGCGACTTCCTCGACACGGTGCACCCCGAGGACTTCCAGCAGTAACTACGCCCGACCTGCGCCAGCGCCGGCCCCGAGTCAGCGCGCTCGCCGCACGATCCCTCGACTCGAAGCGCCGCGGCCCTACCATCGTGGCCGACCTCAAGGAGTCGCCGTGGCCCCCCGCAGAATGGTGTCGTTCACTGCCGCCACCGTCGCGTTCGTGCTCGCGATCGCCGTCGGGTTCGCAGGGGGCTGGATCGTCCGCAAGGTGACGACCACGACGACCACGACCACCACCACGACCACGACGACCACCACGACGACCACCACGACGACGACCACGATCGCGCCGGTCCTGCACTGTGCTGGTCCCGGTCTCACGGGCACGATCGTGAGCAACCAGGGGAGCGCCGGGACGATCGAGGTCGTGATCAAGCTCAGCAACACCCTCGGTGCCGCCTGCGCGTTCAAGGGCTACCCGCAGCTCATGCTGCTCAACTCGAACGCGATCACGCTGCCGACCAGGACGATCCAGGGGCAGACCACCTTCGGGGAGCCCCCGGCCAACGCGCCCGCGAAGGTCCAGCGGCTGACCGCAAGCGGCAGCGCGATGTTCGCCCTGCAGTACTCACAGGTGCCGGCCGGAAGCGAGCGGGTGTGCCCGCAGTCCGCGTCGCTGAACGTCTACGTCCCGGGTTCGCTGGTGCCGCTTAACGTGCCTGCCGCGTTCACGGTGTGCGACATGGGCACGATCAAGGTGTCGCCGGTCTACGGCGGGACCTGACCTACCGGGCGGGGTCGACCAGGATCCGGCGACGCGCCTCGCCACGCTCGAGCGTCGCGAGCCCCGCGGCGATCCCCTGCAGTCCGACCTCTTGGGCGACGAGTGCCTCGATGGTCGCTGCGTCCAGCGCGCCTTGCAGCTCGTGCCACACGGATTCGCGCACCGACGCCGGTGCGGCGACCGAGTCGATGCCGAGGAGCGCGACGTTGCGGGTGATGAACGGGTAGACGGTGGTCTCGAGCGTCGCACCGCCGACGAGGCCGCTGGCCGCGACGGCGCCACCCCAGCGCACCACGCGGAGGATCCCTCCGAGCGTGGCGCCCCCGACGCAGTCGACCGCCCCGGCGAATCGCTCGGCGCCGAGCACCCGGTCGGGTCGGTCGTCCAGCCCGTCACGACCGATGACCCGAGCGGCGCCGAGCGCCACCAGGGGTTCGTGCTCGTCCGGCTTGCCGGTCATCGCGGTGACGTCGAACCCGCGTGCAGCGAGGAGCGCCACGGCGACCGAGCCCACGCCGCCGCTCGCTCCGGTGACGAGCACCTCACCGCTCGCAGGGGCGACGCCGGCGTGCTCGAGCGCCAGCACGGAGGCCATCGCGGTGTAGCCGGCAGTGCCGAAGACCATCGCGGTGCGAGGACCCATTCGATCGGGGAGCACCGTCAGCCAGGAGCCGTCGCACCGCAGTCGCGGCGCGAAGCCGCCGTGGTGCGAGGTCCCGAGCCCGTGGCCGTGCGCAACGACGCGCTGGCCGACCTCGAGGAGTTGGGACGTCGAGGCGCAGACGACGCCAGCCGCATCCACGCCGCCGATCAGCGGCGACCGTCGTGCGACGGGGCTGCGGGGCCGCACGGCCATGGCGTCTTTGAAGTTGAGACACGACCACTCGACGGCGACCTCGACGTCGCCGTCCACCAAGTAGGCGTCCGCGTCGACGTCGGTGACGCCCGCTCGCACGTCGTCGCCATCGTGCTCGATCACGAACGCCCTCATGGGAGTCGCCGCCGAGCTTCGGTGACGAACGATCGAGCCGCGTCACGGGCGAGGGCGGCCAGCGCACCGCCGGTGAAGCGGACGTCGTCGGTGACCTCGATGGCATCGTTGGGTGCCGCCATCGGCCGATCGCCCTCGATGAGGATCAGCCCCTCGAGGTCGCCGAGGAACTCGTCAGCGCTCCCGCCGTCGGGGAGGACCCACCGTCGCTTCGACACCGTCATGGCCGGTAGGGCCTCGAGCGCCGCGAACTCGGCGTCGTCGAGGTACATCGACGTGTGCCACACCGCCGACGG
>DATBQT010000180.1:0-6936 GCA_036560685.1 Acidimicrobiales bacterium | reverse complement strand
CTGGACGTCGTTCTCGGTGATGCCGCCGACGCCGCGGTGGACGAACGCGAGCTTGACGTCGTCGCGCTCGAGCTTGCGCAGGCTCTCGGTGCACGCCTCGAGCGAGCCCTGGACGTCGGCTTTGAGCACGATGTTGAGCGTCGCGGTCTCGCCGCGCTGGAGCTGCTCGAAGAGGTCCTCGAGCCGCGCGCCGCCCGTGGCGACGATCGGCTGGTGCCCGGTCAGCCGGAGGCGCTGCGCCCTCGCGTCCGCGAGCGTGCGGGCGTGGCCGAAGTCACGCGCGACGCGGACCTCGTCGCCCGCCCGCGGCGCCTCGGACAACCCGAGGAGCTGCACCGGCGTCGACGGGCCGGCGGTCTTGATGGTCTCGCCCACGTCGTTGACGAGGGCCTTGACCTTGCCCCACGCCGCGCCGGCGACGACCGAGTCGCCGACGTCGAGCACGCCCTCTTGGACCATGACCGTGGCGACCGGGCCACGTCCGGCCTCGAGGTTGGCCTCGAGCACGGTGCCGGTGGCCCTGCCCGTCGGGCGTGCCACGAGCTCTTCGAGCTCTGCGACGACCGAGATCTGCTCCAAGAGCTCGTCGATCCCGGTGGACTGCAACGCGGAGATCTCCACGCAGATCGTGTCGCCGCCCCACTTCTCGGGCACGAGCCCGATCTGTGAGAGCTGCTCGAGGACCCGGTCGGGGTTGGCGTCGGGGCGGTCAACCTTGTTCACGGCCACGATGATCGGGACCTCGGCCGCGCGCGCGTGGTTCACGGCCTCGATCGTCTGGGGCATCACGCCGTCGTCGGCCGCGACGACGAGCACCACGATGTCGGTCACGTTGGCGCCCCTCGCGCGCATCGAGGTGAACGCCTCGTGGCCAGGGGTGTCGATGAAGGCGATCGGGTGGCCGTGCCACTCCACGCGGTAGGCGCCGATGTGCTGGGTGATCCCGCCGGCCTCGCTGGCAACGACGTTCGACGAGCGGATCCGGTCCAGCAGCAGCGTCTTGCCGTGGTCGACGTGGCCCATGATGGTCACGACCGGCGGGCGAGGCGTGCGCTCGATCGCGTCGAGCTCCTCGTCCTCTTCGAAGTAGCGCGCGAGGAGCTCTGCTTCTTGCTCCTCGCCCGGGTCGACGAGGCGAACGGTCGCGCCGAGCTCTGCGGCGAACAGCTCGATCATGTCGTCGCTGAGCGCCTGGGTGCCCGTGACGATCTCGCCCTGCAGGAACAGGAACCGGATCACGTCGCCGGTCGTGCGGTTGAGCTTGGGGCCGACGTCCTTGGCGGTCGAGCCGCGCTCGATGATGACCTCGCCCTCGGGCACGGGCGCGTTCGACGGGACGTAGGTCGTGAGCTGCGTCGGCTCGAGCTCTTCGAGGTTGCGACGACGCCGCCCCGAGCGGCGTCGCTGCGGCGGGCGGCCTCTGGCGGGGCCACCGCCCCTGCCGGCACCGGGTGCGCCAGGGCGTCCGGGCGGGCCGCTGGGTCCGCCCGCGCCGCCGGGGCGACCGCCGAAGCTGGCGCCGCCAGATCGCGGTGGTCCACCCGTGCGTGGCGGGCCGCCGGTCCGCGGTCCAGTGGCGGGTCGCGGCGAGACGGTGCGACCGCCGGGCGGTCCGGTCCGCGCCCCGCCGGCGGGGGCGGGACGGCGTGCACCGGGCGGCGGCGGGATGGGCCTTCCTGAAGAGCTGAGCGGTGCGCGACCCGGCGGCGGCGGGATCGGCTTGCCCGACGAGCTGAGCGGCGGGCGCGGTGGGCGTGTCGCGCCCGGCGCGGGGCCGACGGGCGGGCCGGTGCGCGGCGCGACGGTGCGCGCGGGTGGCGCGGTGCTTGGCGAGCTGGCAGCGGCCGCGGCCGCAGCCGCGTCGCGATCGATCGTGGGTGGGCCGGTCCGCACGGGCGGCGCGGGCGCCTCGACAGGGGCGGTCCTGGTCGACGCGGCAGCAAGACGCTGCGAGGGCGTGCGGGTCACCGAGGCGGGGGGGCGCGGCAGAGTGGGCTGCGGGGATGGCGCGGGAGCGGGCGCCGCCTCTATGGGCCTGGACGCCGGCGCCTCGTCAGCGCCCTCGGGGGCGACGGGGCGACGGAGGCCCTCTGCGTCGGCCTTGCGCCGAACCCGGTCGGCCTGTGCGTCTTCGATCGACGACGAGTGGCTCTTCACCCCGATGCCGAGGGACACGGAGAGGTCGAGCGCCTCTTTGTTGGAAAGCCCGAGCTCCCTCGCGAGCTCGTAGACACGGATCTTCTTTGGCAAATGTCCCTCGTTCGTCTTCGCCGCGCGCTGCAGGCACGCGACCTCCTATTCTCCCACATCCTCCATGTGACGATCCCGCCGCGACGGCGGGACTGCCGCCGTCGCGTGTCGCGACGAGGCTCGGCCCCCTACGCGGACGCTCCGTCGCTTGCGACCGAAGCGGTCTCGTGCGTCGCGGGCTCCGGGTCCGCGGACTCGTGCTCGCCCTCGCGCGCCTGGGCCGCCTCGGGCTCCACAGGCGCTGCGGCTTCGGGCGCTGCGGCCTCGGCCTCGTCCGGTGCAGCGACGGCGCCGTTCTCGGTCACCGTGTCGGCGCCATCCAGCGCGGGCGTCACCTCGGCGGCGTCGGCCTCGGGCGCGGGGTGCCACACCATCTGGCCCTCCTCTTCGACCCACTCGCCCTCTGCGTACTCGATCTCTGCTTCCTCGGCGTCCTGGGACTCAGAGCGGATGTCGATGCGCCAACCCGTCAGCCTGGCGGCGAGCCGCGCGTTCTGGCCCTCCTTGCCGATGGCGAGCGAGAGCTGGGCGTCGTTGACGATGACCGTGGCGTTGCCCTCCTCGTCGAGTCGGACCTCGCGGACCCGCGCGGGCTGCAGCGCGGACTGGATGAAGTCGACGGGGTCCTCCGAGAAGGGCACGACGTCGACGCGCTCGCTCTTCAGCTCGTTGGTGACCATGCGCACGCGCGAGCCCCTCGCGCCGACGCACGCGCCGACGGGGTCCACGTTGTGGTCGTTCGACCAGACCGCGATCTTGGTGCGGTGGCCGGGCTCGCGGGCGAGCGCCTTGATCTCGACGATCCCCGACGCGATCTCGGGCACCTCGAGCTCGAAGAGCCGCTTGACCAAGCCCGGGTGGGTCCGGCTGACGACGATCTGAGGTCCCTTGGTGGTCTTGCGCACCTCGACGATGTAGGCCTTCACCCTCGCGCCGTGGTCGTAGCGCTCGTAGGCGATCTGCTCGGCCTGCGGCAGCAGCGCCTCGACCTTGCCCAGGTCGAGCAGCGTGTAGCGGCTGTCGGTCTGCTGGACGATGCCCGTGACGATGTCGCCCTCGCGCCCCGCGTACTCGTCGTACATCTGCTTGCGCTGGATGTCCCTGATGATCTGCATCAGGACCTGCTTGGCCGTCTGGGCCGCGATGCGGCCGAAGTCCGACGGGGTCGCGTCCCACTCGCGCGTGACGTTGCCGTCCACGTCGAGCTCGAGGCCCCAGACCTTGATCTCGCCGGACTCGCGGTCGATCGTGACCTCGGCGTCCTCTGCGGAGTCGGGCAGCCGCTTGTACGCGGCCAGGAGCGCGTTCGCCAGCGCCTCCAAGAGCTCGTCCTCGGCGATGTTGGAGTCGCGCGCGATCTGCGCGAGGGCGTCCAGGAACTCGTAGTTCTGCATCGCTAGCCCTCCTTCTCGGACGTGGCGCCGCTTCGGGCCTTGGAGCGCTTGGACGGCGAGGGCTTCGGCGACGACCCCCACGAAAAGACCGTGCGGGCGCGCTCGATCTGGTCGTAGCGAGCCGTGCGCGGGCCTGCGTCGGTGGACAGCGTCACGCCGTCGTCACCGGCGGCGACCAGCGTGCCCGTCACGCGCTCGGCGGGCGCGCCCTGCGGGGTGATCCGAAGCGTCACGGACTCCCCGACCGCGCTCTCGAAGTGGGCCTGGGTGCGCAGCCGACGCTCGAGCCCTGGGCTCGAGACCTCGAGGGTGTAGCGCCCCGGCATGGGGTCGTGCTCGTCGAGCCACGCCGACAGGGCGGCGTTCGCCCGGGCGAGCGCGTCGAGGTCGACGCCACCGGGCCGGGTCACCGTGACGCGGATGGCCCCCGAGGACTGCTCGAGGTCGTAGAGCTCGAGGCCGGCAGAGTGCAACAGGGGCGTGAACTGTCCCGCGAGGTCCGTTTCCACCACTCCACCTCCTCTGCTCCGTGCGTGCCCAAATGAAAAGCGCGGGCCGCGGCCCGCGCTCGACAGGTCCAAGCGTCCTTGCGGACTGTTCGATCGATTGTAGCAGGAGGGCACCTCGGCGACGCCGGGCGAAGGGGTCCTCAGCGGGCCGAAAGCACGCCCGCGGCACCGTGCGCCTCGAGCTCGTCGACCTCGCCCGTCACCCGGTCGCGGACCTCGACGATGCCGCGCTCGAGGCCGCGCTTGCCCACGGTGACGCGCCGCGGGATGCCGATGAGATCGGCGTCGGCGAAGGCCACCCCGGCCGACACGTCGCGGTCGTCGTAGAGCACGTCGACGCCCAGGGCGACGAGCTGGTCGTAGAGCGCGTCGGCCGCCTGGGCGACCTCGGGGTTGCGCGACGCGCCGAGCGCGCAGAGGTGCACGTCGTAGGGCGCCGAGGACCGTGGCCAGCACAGGCCGTTGTCGTCGCGGAAGGTCTCGGCGAGCACGGCGATCATCCTGCTGATGCCGATCCCGTAGCACCCCATCCAGAAGGGCTGCTCGGTGCCGTCCTCGGCGGTGAACGTCGCCCCGGGCATCACCGACGAGTAGGTGAGCCCGAGCTGGAAGATGTGGGCGGCCTCGACGGAGCGCACGACCTCGAGGGTGCCGCCGCAGCGCACGCAGCGGTCATCGGCTCGGGCCACGACGAAGTCGCCGACCTCGTCGACCTCGAAGTCGCGTCCGAGGACGGCGTCGACGTGGTGCGCACCGACCTCGTTCGCCCCCGTGACCCAGCCGTGGCGCGCCGAGGAGACCGACGCGTCGGCCACCACGCGCACGTCGAGGCCGACGGGGCCGAGGTAGCCGCGCACGATGCCCGGGTGCGCGGCGAAGTCCTGCTCGTCGAAGAGCCGCCAGCCCTTGGGGACCTTCACCTCGCGGTCGCCGGGGACGAGGATCACGACCGGGGTCCCCGACGTGTCGTAGGCGGCGATCGACTTGATCGAGGTCGCCGCCGTCGCGCCGTCAGCGGCGAGGAGGGCGACCACCGCGTCGATCGTGCCGGCGTCCGGCGTCGGGACCGTGCGAAGCGGCCCGACCTCGGCCGTCGGCGTGTCGGTGGCCTCGGCGGGACCCACCTGGGCGGCCTCGACGTTGGCGGCGTACCCGCACTTCGTGCAGCGCACGAAGTGGTCCTCCCCGATCGCCGAGGCGACCATGAACTCGTGGTTGACGTCGCCCCCCATGCCGCCCGAGTCCGCCTCGACGGCGGTCACCTCGAGTCCGAGGCGCTCGAAGATCGCGAGGTAGGCGTCCTTGGCGATGTCGTAGGAGCCGAACATCGCTGCCTTGTCGGGGTCGAACGAGTAGGCGTCGCACATCATGAACTCGCGGCCCCGCAGCAGGCCGAACCGCGGCCTCGCCTCGTCTCGGAACTTGGTCTGGATCTGGTACACGGTGAAGGGCAGCTGTCGGTACGAGTCGACCTCGGCGGCCACCGTCGAGGTGATGACCTCCTCGTGGGTGAGGCCGAGCACGAAGCGCCCCCCGCGCGCGTCGAGCACCATCGCGGGCAGCGCGTCGCTGCCGAACTTGGCCGCGCGTCCCGACTGCTCCCACAGCTCGATGGGGCTGAGCGCGGGCATGAAGAGCTCCTGCATGCCCGCACGGTCGAGCTCGGCGCGCACCACGTCGCTCACCTTGTGCAGGACCCTGGTGCCGAGCGGCAGGAACGTGTAGACCCCCGACGCCACGCGCCGGACGAACCCGCCGCGGACGAGCAGCGCGTGCCCCGCGGTGTCGGCGTCGCCGGGATCCTCGCGCAGCGTGCGCAGCAGCATCCGGCTCATCCGCATGGGCGGAGAACCTAATCCGTCATCCGGAGAGTCGGTCTCGGATCTTCTCGATGCGGACCTCGGTGTGGTTCGCGTCCAGGCCGCGCTCGTCGAGCAGCGCCGCGCGGTCCGCGGCCGCCTCGGCCTCGGCGGTGTCGTCGGCCGCGGCGAGCCGCGCTTCGATGCCCTCGGCGACGAGCCGCTCGGCCTCTTCGACGAGCGCCTCGACCATCTTGTCCTCGGGGACGACGCGGACGATCTTGCCCTTGATGAACAGGTGCCCCTTGCGCTTGCCCGCCGCGATGCCGAGGTCCGCGTGGCGCGCCTCGCCGGGGCCGTTGACGACGCAGCCCATGACGGCGACCTGGATCGGCAGGCCGCGACCCTCGAGCGCCGCCTGCGCCGCGGTCGCGACCGCGATGACGTCGACCTCGGCTCGCCCGCAGCTCGGGCACGCGATCAGGTCGAGGTCCTTGCGCTCGCGCAGCCCGAGGGCCTCGAGCAGCTGGCGTCCTGCGCGCGCCTCCTCGACGGGATCGGCGGTGAGCGAGAACCGGATCGTGTCGCCGATCCCCTCCACGAGCAGCGTCGCGATGCCGGCGGTGCCCTTCACCAGCCCCGCGGGCGGTGGCCCCGCCTCGGTGACGCCCAGGTGCAGCGGGTGGTCGAACGTCTCGGACGCGAGGCGGTAGGCGGCGACCATGAGCGGGACCGAGGACGCCTTGACCGAGATCTTCACGTCGTCGAAGCCGACGTCGTTGAAGTACGCGAGCTCGAGGCGTGCCGACTCGACGAGCGCCTCTGGCGTCGCCCCGTCGAACCGCTCGTAGATCTCGGGGTGCAGCGATCCCGCGTTCACGCCGATGCGGATCGGCACGCCTCGGTCCTTGGCCTCGGTGGCGACGAGCTTGATCTCGTGCTCCTTGCGCAGGTTGCCCGGGTTGAGCCGCAGCCCCTGGACCC
>DATBQT010000179.1:0-4745 GCA_036560685.1 Acidimicrobiales bacterium | reverse complement strand
AGTCAGCGCAGGCCGCTGCCGACGTGCCGGGTGCCGCCCCGGTCGCGCCGCAGTCCTCGCAGGCGACAGGGAGGCGGACCTCGAGCGACTTCTCGGCCCCGAAGGCCGCCTCGGTGAGCGTCAGCCGCAGCGAGACCTCGGCGTCGGCGCCCGGCGGCGGCCCGGACGGCTGGCGCGACGTGCCGCCCATCGCCCCGAAGAACGCCTCGAAGAGGTCGCCGAGCCCGCCTTCGCCGAAGGTCTGCCACTCGGGGCCGCCGGGCTGGCCGCCCATGACCCCGCGCAGGCCGAACCGGTCGTACTGCGCGCGGCGCTGTTGGTCCGAGAGCACCTCGTAGGCGACGGTGACCTGCTTGAACTCGGCCTCCGCGGCCGGGTCGTCAGGGTTCGTGTCGGGGTGCAGCTCGCGGGCCCGCTGGCGGTACGCGCGCTTGAGCTCGTCGTCCGACGCGTCTCGCGCGACGCCTAGCAGCTCGTAGAGGTCGCGCTCAGCCATGGTGCGGGGCGTCGGCGTCGGCGTCGACGTGGCGAACCGACTCGAGGCGGCGGCTGAGCCTCGAGGAGACCACCTCGGCTGCCGCCATCGCGCCGGGGTAGTTCATCCTCGTGGGGCCGAGGATCCCGACGACGCCGCCGGGCGCGCCCTCGACCGAGATCGGCGCGACGATGACCGCGCAGCTCGCCAGCGGCTCGTAGCCGTGCTCCTCGCCGATGGCGACGGAGAGACCCCGTCCGAGCACGTCGTTGAGGAGGTCCACGACGACGAGCTGCTGCTCGAGGATCGCGAGGACGGAGCGCACGGTCTCGACCGCGTCGAAGGACGCCGCGATCCGCGAGGACCCGCCGATGAAGACCTGCTCGGGCGCGCGGCGCGCGGCGAACGCGGCCACCGCGTCGAGGGACGTCGCCACGAGCGAGCCCACGGCGCGATCCGCGCCGGGTGCGGCGGGGGTCACGTGGTTGAGCGACTGGCCCTCCAGGTGCTCGGCGAGCAGCGCGGAGGCCGACGCGGTCGTCGCGTCGTCCACGTCGTCGTCGAGCTCGAGCGTCGCCTTCTCCACCGCGCCGTCGTCGAGGACGACCACGGCGAGCACGACGCGGGGGCTGAGCGAGACGAGCTGGGCGGACAGGATGGTGGCGGTGTCGTGCGAGGGCCCGACGACGACCGCCGCGTGGCTCGTGAGCTCGGTGAGCAGCGCGCTCGTGCGCTCGAGGACGTCCTCCATCTCCCCGTGGACCTGGTTGAAGAACCGCGACACCTGGGTGCGCTGGGCGGGCCCGAGCACGCCCGGCTCCGCGAGATGGTCGACGAAGAACCGATAGCCCCGGTCCGTCGGGATCCGCCCCGCGCTCGTGTGGGGCTGGGTGAGGTAGCCCTCGCGCTCCAGGGCCACCATCTCGGCGCGCACGGTCGCCGGCGAGACGCCGACGGAGGTCGCCCTCGACACGGCGGCCGAGCCCACCGGCTGGGCGGTCTCGATGTACTCGGCGACCACGGCGTCCAAGATGGCGGCGCGTCGGCCGTCCAGCTCGTCAGCGGGGCGGCTCACCCCGGATGGGTTGTTCGCACGGGACATGCGGGGCTCCAGGCGCTTTGGCACTCCAGTCTACCGAGTGCCAGCCCGATCAGTCGTCAAGCCGCAGCGCGGAGATGAAAGCCTCCTGGGGCACCTCGACGCGCCCGATGTTCTTCATCTTCTTCTTGCCCTCTTTCTGCTTCTCCAAGAGCTTGCGCTTCCTCGTGATGTCGCCGCCGTAGCACTTGGCCAGCACGTCCTTTCGACGCGCCTTGACCGTCTCGCGGGCGATGACCCGCCCGCCGACGGCCGCCTGAATCGGCACGTCGAACATCTGGCGCGGGATGAGCTCTCGGAGGCGCTCGACCATGCGCCTGCCGTAGGCGTCGGCCTGGTCGCGGTGCACGATCGTGGAGAACGCGTCGACCGGGACGTGGTTGATGAGCAGGTCGACGCGCACGAGGTTCGCCGTCGCGTAGCCATCGGGCTCGTAGTCGAGGCTCGCATAGCCCTTCGTCCTCGACTTCAGCTGGTCGAAGAAGTCGAGGACGACCTCTGCGAGCGGGATCCGGTAGACGAACTCCACGCGCTCGGGGCTCAGGTACTCCATCTTCACCATCTCGGCGCGGCGCTGCTGGCACAGGTCCATGACGGTGCCCAGGTACTCGGTGGGCACGAGGAGCGTCGCGGCCAGGATCGGCTCGTCGACGTGGTCGAGCCGGCTCGGGTCGGGCATCTCGGTCGGGTTGTCGACCTCTTGGTCGGTGCCGTCGGTGAGGTGCGCGCGATAGGCGACGGACGGCGCGGTCGCGATCATCGCGAGCCCGAACTCGCGCTCGAGGCGCTCGCGCACGATCTCCATGTGCAAGAGCCCCAGGAACCCGCAGCGGAAGCCGAAGCCCAGTGCGTGGGAGCTCTCCGGCTCGAAGGTGACGCTCGCGTCGTTGAGCTTGAGCTTCTCGAGGGCGTCGCGCAGCGCCGGGAGGTCGTCGCCGTCGATCGGGTACAGCCCGCAGAAGACCATCGGCTTGGGGTCGCGGTAGCCGTCGAGCGCGACGGTCGCCGGATGGCGCGCGTCGGTAACCGTCTCGCCGCTGCGAGCCTCGCCCACGTCTTTGATGCCGGCCACGAGGTAGCCCACCTCGCCTGGCCCAAGGGCGTGGGTGGGCACGGGCACGGGCGTGCGGATGCCGAGCTCCTCGACGTCGTGGACCGCGGCCGCCTGCATGAACCGCAGCCTCGCGCCCGCGCGCATGGTGCCGTCGACGACGCGCAGCGAGCTCACGACGCCGCGGTACTGGTCGTAGTACGAGTCGAAGATGAGGGCGCGCAGCGGTGCGTCCGGCGACCCCGTCGGCGCGGGCACGCGCTCGATCACCGAGCGGAGCAGCTCGGGCACGCCCTCGCCGGTCTTGGCCGAGATCCGAAGGATGGACGCCGCGTCGATGCCGAGCACCTGCTCGATCTCGGCCGCGCACCGCTCGGGGTCCGCGGCCGGCAGGTCGATCTTGTTGAGGACGGCGACCACCTCGAGGTCGTGCTCGATCGCCTGGTAGCAGTTGGCCAGCGTCTGGGCCTGGATCCCCTGGCTCGCGTCGACGAGCAGGACCGCGCCCTCGCACGCGGCCAGCGAGCGCGAGACCTCGTAGCCGAAGTCCACGTGCCCGGGGGTGTCGATCAGCTGGAGCACGTGCCCTTCGAAGTGGACGCGGACGTTCTGGGCCTTGATCGTGATCCCCCGCTCGCGCTCGAGGTCCATGGAGTCGAGGTACTGGGCGCGCATGTCACGGGGGTCGACGGCGCCGGTGAGCTCGAGGATCCGGTCAGAGAGGGTGGACTTGCCGTGGTCGACGTGGCTGATGATCGAAAAGTTGCGGATCTTCGCGGTCGTGACAGGTCGAAGATCGGGGCTCACGGCTGCTTCAGGCTACCAACGGACTCCCGTCGCGCCGGTCGGCGCAACGACGGTCTCGGTGCCCCAGGGGCACCTGAGGGGACCACTTCGCGCCTCGCTGCTAGTCTTTCCCAGCCCGAACGAGACCCGTTCGGACGGAGGGCGCAGTGGCGAACATCAAGAGTCAGATCAAGCGGAACCTCCAGAGCGAGAAGCAGCGCGTTCGCAACAAGGGCGTCCGCTCGGAGATGAAGACCCGGACGAAGTCAGCGCTCGCGTCGGTCGGCACCGACGGCGAGGCAGAGGCCCTTCGCATCGCGATCAAGCGCATCGACAAGAGCGCCGCCTCCGGCGTCATCCACAAGAACCAGGCCGCGAACCGCAAGTCGCGCCTCATGCGCCGCGCCAACGCGCTGCGCGCCTCAGCCTGAGCTCCTAGCGGGTCCCGCGCCCCGCGCGGTGCAGCCTCGCGAGCCGCCCGACGAGGATCTCCATCACGGTGTCCGGCTCGAGCCCCGTCGCACCCTTCACGTCGCCGTCGGCCTGGGCGATCCAGCCCACCGCCTGGCGGACCCGGTCGGTGCCGAGCGCGCCGGCGGCCGCGAGCAGCTTGCCCGCGGGGAACGCGCTGATCGAGAGCACCGCTGCCGCGTCGTCCTTCGAGCGGATCCCTGAGCCGTCGAGGCGCAAGAGGCGCAGGTAGTAGCGCTGGAGCGCGCCGACCACCTGTGGCGCCGCCCTGCCGCCGGGCCCCATCAGTCGGTGCAGCACCTCGAGCGACGTGGGCGCGTCCCCCGCAGTGATCGCGTCGGTGAGGTCCCACTCGGGCACGCTGCCCGACGCGCCGAGGAACGGCTCGAGCTCGTCGACCCCGACGGTCGCGCCGCCGCCGTAGGCCGCGGCGAGCGTGTCCAAGACGCCGTCGATCCTCGAGAGGTCCTCGCCGACGTGGGCGACGAGCCGCTCGTGCGCCGCGGCGTCCAGGCGCACGTCGGACTGCCGGACCCGCGCGGTGACGAAGCCGGAGCGGTCCTTGAAGGACGTCCCGACATTGGCGTCGACGACCTCGCCGACCGCGGCGACCGCCTTCGTGAGCGACGGCGGCACGGTCCCGCCACCGGCGACGAGCACCGCGGCGACGCCGTCGACGGGGTCGTTGAACAAGGGGATGAGCCGCTCCGCGTCGCCCTGGTTGAGCCGCCCCGCGTCTCGGACCACGACGACTCGGAGGTCGACGAGGAACGGCGGGGTCGTAAGCGCGTCGACGACGCGCGCCAGGTCGAGCTCGTCGGCGCCCGGCGCGCCCAGCTCTTCGACGCACACCGACGGGTCCC
>DATBQT010000178.1:0-4036 GCA_036560685.1 Acidimicrobiales bacterium | reverse complement strand
CAGCGAGTTCCGCGACGGGCTTCGCGTCACGGACGCCGAGACCCTGGACATCGCACGAATGGTCCTCGTCGGCAAGGTCAACAGCGAGATCGTGGGCGCGATCAACGTCCATGGCCCCCTTGCGGTCGGGCTCTCCGGCTTCGACGCGAACCTGCTGCGCGCCGGCGCCCGCGACGTCGACCTCGGCTTCGTCGGCGACGTCCATGACGTCGACCCGACCATCATCCACGGTCTTCTGGCCCAGGGGCTCATCCCCGTCGTGGCGACGATGGCGTCGGACGCAGGCGGACAGGCCTACAACATCAACGCCGACACGGTGGCGGGTGCGCTGGCCGCCTCGCTGGATGCCGCGAAGCTCGTCGTGCTGACCGACGTCGACGGCGTGCGTCGTGACGCCCTCGTTCCTTCGTCGACGATCGCGAGGCTCAGCGCCGACGAGCTCGAAGCGATGGTGGCGTCGGGCGCCGCGTCGGGAGGGATGGCTCCCAAGGCGGCGGCGTGCATCGCCGCGGTTCGAGCGGGTGTGGGCGCCGCTCACCTCCTCGACGGACGCGTCGCCCACGCGGTGCTGCTGGAGCTGTTCACGGACGGGGGAGTGGGGACCATGGTGGTGCGATGACACGGCACTTCTTGGAGATCGACGACGTCGCGCCCGCAGAGCTCGCGTCCATCCTCCAGTTCGCGAGCACGCCGCACCGACGGGTGCTCGACGGGCACGGAGTGGCGCTCGTCATGGGGCTCCCCTCGGCGAGGACGAGGAACTCGACAGAGATGGCGGTCGTAGACCTGGGCGGGCATCCCGTGGCCATGAGCGGCGCCGAGCTCGGGATCGACTCGCGTGAGACTGCCGAGGACGTCGCTCGCACGCTCGCCCAGTACCACCGAGTCCTGTGCGCGAGGCTTCCGGATCACGGGGTGCTCGTGCGCATGGCAGCAGCGATCGACGAGGCGGGCCTCGACGTGCCGGTCGTCAACCTCCTGTCGGACCAGGGCCACCCGGTCCAGGCGCTCGCAGACCTGCTCACGCTCGCTGGCGTCGCCGGCGGCATCGCGTCGCTCGCAGGGAGCCGAGTTGCGTGGGTTGGCGACGCGAACAACGTCGCGATGTCGCTCGGGCTCGCGGCCGTCGGCGTCGGGCTCCACGTCGTCGTGGCCTCGCCGGAGGGCTATCGGTTCTCACAAGGGGACCTCGCGCGCATCGACCGCTACGCCGCGGCCGCCGGGATGGGGGGCACCGTCTCGCAGGCCGATCACCCTGCTGACGCGGTCGGAGGTGCGATCGCGGTCTGCACGGACGTGTGGGTGTCGATGGGCCAAGAGCGCGAGCGCGAGGCCCGCCTCGCGGCCTTCGAGCCCTTCCGCGTCGACGGGTCGCTGCTGGACGCCGCAGGCGACGGCGTCGTGCTCTTGCACTGCCTGCCCGCGCACCGCGGCGAGGAGGTCACCGACGAGGTGCTCGAGGACCGACGGAGCAGGGTCTGGGCCCAGGCGGCCAACCGGAGGGTCGCGATGCGAGGGCTGCTCACCTGGCTCGTAGAGGAGGCACGATGACCAAGACACAGCGTCAGCACCGCATCGCCCAGCTGCTCACGTCCACGTGGGTGCCGTCACAGGCGCACCTGGTGGGGCTGCTTCGCGACGAGGGCATCGAGGCGACGCAGGCCACGGTCTCGCGCGACCTGGTCGAGCTCGGAGCGGTCAAGGTGCGCGGCGCGGACGGGCGCAGGTCCTTGACGCTGCCGGCTGCCTCGGTCCCTGCGCTCGCGGCCCCCGACCACCTCCGCCGCGTGCTTTCTGAGTGGGTGGTCGACGTGTCGAGCTCCGGGTCGATCGTGGTCGTGAAGACGCCCCCCGGCTGCGCGCACGTCGTGGCGTCGGCCCTCGACCGAGGCGTCCTCGCCGCGACGCTCGGGACGGTCGCCGGAGATGACACGATCTTCGTGGTCGTCGACGAGCGCGTCGGGGGAGCCGCGGTCGCCGCCGAGGTGCGTGCGATCGCGGGATTGCCGAGTCCGAGTCCGAGTCCGCGCCCGAGCAACGGGCACCGGCCACGCCGCGCTGCGGCGTCGCCGACCAAGAGAGGCAGGTGAGATGGCGAAGAAGGTGGTCTTGGCCTACAGCGGCGGGCTCGACACGTCCGTCGCGGTGCGCTGGATGCAGGACAAATGGGGTGTCGACGTCCACTGCGTGATGGTTGACGTCGGCCAGGCACCTGGCGACGACGCAGAGGCCAACGAGGTGCTGGTCGAACGGGCGCTCGCTGCAGGCGCGCAGGACTGCACGGTGGTGGACGCGCGACGCGAGATGGCCGAGGAGTTCTGCGCGCCCGCGATCATGGCGAACGCTCGATACGAGGGGAAGTACCCGCTCGTCTCTGCGCTCTCGCGCCCGGTCATCGTCCGACACCTGGTGGCACAGGCACGTCGCGTCGGCGCGGACGCCGTCGCCCACGGTTGCACCGGGAAGGGCAACGACCAGGTCCGCTTCGACGTCGGAACGCGCGCGCTCGCCCCGGACCTCGAGGTGCTCGCGCCGGCGAGGGAGTGGGGGATGTCGAGGGCCGACTCGGTCGACTACGCCAAGGCGCACGGGATCCCCATCGAGGCGACGACCGAGAAGATCTACTCCATCGACGAGAACCTCTGGGGACGTGCGATCGAGTGCGGGCAGATCGAGGACCCCTGGGCGTCGCCTCCCGAAGAGCCCTACACGGTGACCAAGGTGACCGAGTCGACGCCGGCCACGTTCATCGTGTCCTTCGAGCGCGGCCTGCCCGTTGCCTTGGACGACGAGCCGCTCGATTTGGAGGCCATGATCGCCGCGGTCTCGCGCGTCGCGGGCGCCCGCGGCGTCGGTCGGCTCGACATGGTCGAGAACCGGCGCGTCGGCATCAAGTCTCGCGAGGTCTACGAGTGCCCGGGGGCGCTCGCGCTCCTCGCCGCGCACGCCGATCTGGAGGACCTCACGCTGGAGCGCGACGTCCACCACGAGAAGGCACGCCTCGAGCCGCGATGGTCAGAGCTCGTCTACGACGGCATGTGGTTCTCGCCGCTCAAGCGCGCGCTCGACGCGTTCTTCGCCGAGACGCAGCGCTGCGTGACGGGCGACGTGCGGCTCACGGTCACCCCGCCTGGCCTGCTCCGGGTCGAGGGCCGACGCAGCCCGTTCGCGCTGTACGACCATGGGCTCGCCACCTACGACGCAGCCGACACGTTCCGCCACCACGACGCCGAAGGGTTCGTGCGCCTCTGGGGGCTCGGTGTCGAGACGTGGGCCGCCCGCCAGGGAGGAGCCCAGGCATGACCCTGTGGGCGGGTCGACTTGCAGAGGGAACCGCCGACGAGATGGCGGCGTTCACCGAGAGCCTCTCGTTCGATCGCGAGCTGTGGCGCGTCGATTTGGCCGGCTCACGCGCCCACGTGCAGGGACTCGCCGCGGCCGGCGTCCTCGACGACCAAGAGGTGCGAGTGCTGCTCGACGCACTCGGGACGGTCACAGACGAGCTCGCCTCGGACGGCTTCGTGTTCCTCGCGACCGACGAGGACATCCACACTGCGGTCGAGCGTCGCGTCACCGAGATCGCCGGGCCGACGGGCGCCAAGCTGCACACGGGCCGGAGCCGCAACGACCAGGTCGCGACGGACCTACGGCTCTGGGCGCGAGAGGCCACCGCGTCGATGACCGCGTCGGTGCTGTCCCTCGCAGCGGCCCTTCACGAGCTGGCTGACAGCGCGAACGACGCCTACCTGCCTGGCTACACCCACCTCCAGCGCGCGCAGCCCGTCCTTCTCAGCCACCACCTGCGAGCCCACGCCTGGGCGCTGCTGCGCGACGCGGACCGGCTCATGGACGCCGCGGCCCGCACGGATGTCTCACCTCTCGGCGCGGGAGCGCTCGCCGGCAGCTCGCTGGCGCTCGACCCGTCGGTCCCTGCGCGCGTCCTCGGGTTCGCCTCGGTGTTCTCCAACAGCCTTGACGCCGTCGGCGACCGGGACTTCGTCGCCGAGCTGCTGTTCTGCGCGGCGCTCGCGAGCGT
>DATBQT010000177.1:0-4078 GCA_036560685.1 Acidimicrobiales bacterium | reverse complement strand
GCACGAGGCTGAGGATCTCCGGCGCGACGAGCCGGTCGTGGACCACGACGTCGGCAATCGCGAGCAACGACTCGGCCCGCCTCGTCAGTAGGCCCGGGTCGCCTGGTCCGGCGCCGACGAGAAAGACCGTCATGCTGGGATCGCCTCCCACTGGTCGATGATCGATCGAGCCCTCGCCTCGTCGCCGTTCCGGAAGCAATCGAGCAGCTCGTCGGTGAGGAGCGCCTCCCAGTCGCGAGCCATTGTCGAGAGACCGCTGGCGTGCAGGTCGGCCCGGCGCTCGGCCAGGAGCATCGCCAAGCGCGCGTACTCGGGACCGACTTGCAAGGCGAGTCGCGAGCGCAGCCACCGTGCGAGCGCAGGGCTGGTCCCAGACGACGAGACGGACACCGTCACCGGACCACTTCGATGCACCGAGGTGAGGTAGAGATCGCAGTGCTCGGGATCGTCGGCGCAGTTGACGAGCACCCCGGCCGCCCTCGCGTCGGCGGCGACGACGGCGTCGACGCGGCTCACACCGGTCGCGGCCAGCACCAGCGTGTTGCCTCGCACGTCGTCGGCAAGGTAGGCGCGATGAAGGACCACGAGCTCGGGCGACTCGCGCGCGAGCGAGGCCATCGAAGCGCCCACCTCGAGCGCCACCACCGTGACCCGGGCACCACAGGACAGCAGGTCGCGGGTCCGCCGCTCGGCAACTGGGCCGCCGCCCACGACGAGGCAGCGACGCCCTTCGAGTCGCAGCGCGACGGGGAGCAGCACGGGAGGGAACCCGACCTCGGCCGGTCCCGCGGTCGAACCCGTCATAATCCCGACTAACTTAGTCATGATTCGGCTCGGCGGGGCCCGGATCCACTGGCGGGAGGCAGCAGTGACGGACGAGGAGTCGGCAGCCAACCTCCTCGGCCTGGACCTCGACGGGGCGGACGACCGGCGGTTCGACCGGGATCCCAACGGCAGGCGGCGCGCGCTCAACCCCACCGAGCTCGAAAAGCTTCGTCGGCATCCCTTCGAGGTCGCGGGCGCGATCGTCGAGCGCTACGCCAAGCAGGGAGGCCTCGAGGCACTGCTCGCAGAGCCCGGCGAGGTCGAGCGACTGAAGTGGGTGGGGCTCTATCCGCAGCGCCAGGGCGGCGACGCCTTCATGCTCCGCGTGAAGGTGCCCGGCGGGCGGCTCACCGCCGAGCAGGCCGACGTCCTCGGCGAGGTGGCGATGACCCACGGTGTCGGGCCGACGGACCACGACCTGTTCGGCAATGGCTACGTGGACCTGACCACGCGACAGGCGCTCCAGATCCACTGGATCCCGCTCGCTGCCATCCCGCGCATCTGGTCGCGATTCGCAGACGTCGGTCTCACGTCTGTCCAGGCATGCGGCGACTGCGCGCGGAACGTGACGTGCTGCCCAGTGAGCGGTGTCGACCGCTCGGAGGTCTTCGACGCGCTCCCCGTTGCGAGGGCGATCTCGGACTTCTTCACGGGCAACCGCGCGTACGCGAATCTCCCCCGCAAGTTCAAGATCGCCGTCACTGGGTGCGTCGAGGACTGCGCCAGGGTCGAGATCAACGACATCGGACTGTGGCCGGCGCGAGCCGGCGATGGCACCGTCGGCTTCAACGTCCTCGTTGGCGGCGGGCTGTCGGACGGCGAGCGCATGGCCTCGGACATCGACCTGTTCGTCGCGCCGGGCGATGCCGTGGAGCTGTGCCGCGCGGTCGCACAGACCTATGCCGAGCTGGGCAACCGGGAGAATCGCGGCCTCGCCCGGATGCGCTACCTCGTCGAGGAGCTCGGACCCGAGCAGTTCCGCACCGAGGTCGTCACCCGCCTGCGCGTGGCTGACCGGTCAGGGGGCGAAGAGCTCACCGTGGCGCACCGCGCGGACCACGTCGGCGTGCACCGAGAGCGAGTCGACGGGTACGTCTCTGTTGGCTGCGCCGTGCCGGTCGGCAGGCTCACCGGGGAGGAGCTGCGCGAGGCGGCTCGACTCGCATCGCGGTTCGGGGACGGGACCGTCCGAGTCGGCGTCGACCAGAACTTCGTGCTGACCGGCGTCGCAGAACGCGGCCTGGACGAATTGCTCGACGCCGCGCTTCTCGCCAAGCACTCGCCGTCCCCCGGGCCGTTCGTCCGAGGGATCGTTGCGTGCACCGGCACGGAGTTCTGCCGCTACGCGGTCACCGAGACCAAGGCCCGCGCTGTCACACTTGCGCGGCACCTCGACGAGCGCGTCGCTCCTGCGCTGGCGGCGCGCGGCGCACTTGACCGGCCGATCAGGATCCACGTGTCGGGGTGCTCCGCTTCCTGCGCGCAGCCCCAGATCGCCGACGTCGGGTTGCGCGGTGCCGTCGCCAAGGTCGGTGACACACTGGCCGAGGGGTTCGACCTCGGCCTCGGCGGCTCGCTCGGCCCCGACGCGGGCTTCATCGACTGGATCGCGGGCGCGGTGCCCGTTGATCGGCTGGCAGACACGATCGTCGCGGTCGCCGAGCGGTTCGCCGAATCGCGGCGCCAGGACGAGGACTTCACCACGTTCGTGCGCCGCCACTCGATCGACGAGCTGCAGACGATGGTCAGCGCAGGAGCCAGATGAAGGGCTACGCGGTGCGCGACGAGATGAACGGCATCACCGAGCCCGCTGGCAAGACCTGGTTCTGGGAGCTCGCCGCCGCGGTCGTCGACACTGACCGCTGCGTGCAGTGCGGCACCTGCGTCGCGGTGTGCCCCTCCAACTCGCTCGGCGTCAACCTGCTCACCAACCTGCCCGAGCTCGTGAAGATGTGCACGGGGTGCTCGCTGTGCTGGGACTTCTGTCCTCGCGCAGGGCTCCGCTACGAGGCGACGTGGCCGCGCCCCGAGGGCGCACCGGCAGATCCACCCGGCACCGAGTCGGACGATGACTGGAAGCTGACGGGATCGCCAGCGAGCGCCGGGCTCGGCGTCGTAGAGGAGATGTGGGCCGTCCGCACGACCCTCGAGGTCGGCGGCCGCCAGGACGGCGGCGCCGTGACCGCCATCCTCGAGGCGCTGCTCGAGTCCGACGCGATCGACGGCGCGATCGTGTCGAAGCCTTCCTCGGATCCAGCCGAGCCCTGGAAAGGGATCGCGACGGTCGCTACGACGACAGAGGAGCTGCGCGCCGCCGCAGGCAGCTTCTACAACCAGACGATGGCGCTCGCGGCGCTCGACGTGGCCGGCGCGGACCTGCCGGATCGGCCACGTCTCGCGGTCGTGGGGACGCCGTGCGAGGTCCAGGGCCTGAGCGCCATGCAGCAGGCTCGTTGGGACACCGGGGCGCACGACGCGGGCGCTGCGATCCTCTCCATCGCGCTCATGTGCACGAAGAGCTTCGACTACGAAGGTCTCATGCTTCGAGAGCTGCGCGACAAGCGGGGCATCGAGCTCGGCGATGTCCGCCGTCTCGACGTGACGCGTGGCCGCCTCGTCGTCGAGCTCCACGACGGCACCGTGGCGGTCGACGAGCCGATCAAGCACTTCCACGGCGCTGCGCTCAAGGGCTGCGACGAGTGTGCGGACTTCCTTGGGAGAAGCGCAGACCTCTCCGTGGGGTCCGTCGGGTCGGCCGACGGTTGGACGAGCGTGCTCGTTCGCACGCCGGCCGGACGGGCGGCACTCGACGCGGCCAGGCACCTGCTCGACATTGAGCCGCTCGACGACGTCGGCGCGCTCCTTCGGCTCGACTCGCTCAACAAGAAAGTGGCGTCAAAGGCGCTCAAGCGCCAGTTCGATCCGGACGGTCCTCTGTTCATCGACTTCACCCAGCACCTCGCGACCTACGGTCCGACCGACCGCGCACCGGTGGTGCTGCGCAGGTGACGATCGTGCGACTCCACATCCCCGACGAGCCCGTCGAGCACCTCGCCGTGTGGCGCCAACGGCTCGCGAACGGCGAGACCCTCGACGACGTCCTCTTCGGCGATGGTGGGATCGAGGCGTGGTACTGGGACAGGTGGCGCGCCGTCGAGCGACTCGGGATACAGCGCGAGCACTTCTCGCTGCTCGCAGGTCGGCACCGCCGCGAGTTCGGGCTGTGGCTCCGAGGCGAGCGTCGCCACGAGGC
>DATBQT010000176.1:0-4314 GCA_036560685.1 Acidimicrobiales bacterium | reverse complement strand
GACGAACCGGATCCGACGCTCCTCGACGGTCCGCAGCACGTAGGCGGCCTGCTGCTCGGTCACGGGCGTCATTGTCGCAGGTCGCGCGCGAAGCGCCCGGGCCTAGGTGCTCAACGAGCGCGGCTGGTGCTCTTCGCCCTCTTCGTCGTCGCGGCCGCCTTCTTCGCCGGCGTCCTCGCGGCGGTCGCTCGTGGCGCCGCCTTGCCGTTGCGCGCCGGCGCGGTCCGAGATGACTTCGCCGCGCCGCAGACGGTCTCCATCAGCACGCCGCTCACGACGTAGGGGTCCATGTTCGCGTTGGGGCGGCGGTCCTCGAGCCAGCCGCGTCGGTCACGCGCGACGACCCAGGGGATCCGGATCGACGCGCCGCGGTCCGACGTGCCGTAGGAGAACCGGTCGAAGCGCGCGGTCTCGTGCGCCCCCGTCAGCCTGTCCTCGATCCCGACGCCGTAGGCCGCGATGTGCTCGCGCACGCGCGTGCCGATCGCCTCGCACCCCGCGATGATCGCGTCCCACCCGCCTGGCGCGCGCATCGCCTTGGTCGAGAAGTTGGTGTGCGCGCCCGCGCCGTTCCAGTCGCCGAGCATGGGCTTGGGCTCGAGCGTTGCGTACACGCCGAAGTCCTCGGCGATGCGGAAGAGGAGCCACCGCGCGACCCACAGCTGGTCGCCGATCGCCGGCGGGCCGAGGATCCCGATCTGGAACTCCCACTGGCCCATCATCACCTCGGCGTTGGTCCCCTCGATCGAGAGCCCCGCGCGGATGCACGCAGCGGTGTGGGCCTCGACGATCTCGCGGCCGGGCATCTTGTCGCCGCCGACGCCGCAGTAGTACGGCCCTTGCGGCGCGGGGTAGCCGTTCTCCGGCCACCCGAGCGGGCGGTTGTTCTGGATGAAGGTGTACTCCTGTTCGATCCCGAACCACGGGTCGAACGCCGCGTACTTCTTCGCGGTCGCGGCGCACGCCGCGCGGGTGTTCGACGGGTGCGGCGTCATGTCGGTGAGCAGCACCTCGCACATGACGAGCTTGTCGTTCGCCCCGCGCAACGGGTCCTTGCACACGTACACCGGACGCAGCACGCAGTCGGAGTTGTCGCCAGTCGCCTGGTTGGTGCTGGAGCCGTCGAAGCCCCAGATGCCGGGCTGCTTGCCGTCGGCGATGACCTTGGTCTTGCTCCTCACGAGCGGCGACGGCTTGGTCCCGTCGATCCAGATGTACTCGGCCTGATAGGGCACGTCGCTCCTTTGGTCTGTGTACGTCCTCCGCCCCGTTCCGACGCCACGGGACCGTGCCAGTCTCGCAACTCGGTGCCCCCTCCGAGCGGCCATTTGGGTTAACGCTCTGTGAACCTGGAAGCGACGCGCGCCGGGGTCGCCGGTAGTCTCGAATCGTGGCGACGATCCGCGTCGGGCTCGCCCAGCTCAACCTCACCGTCGGGGACCTCGACGGCAACGCGACCGCGGTGCTCAAGGCGCTCCGCGACGGCTACGACCAGGGCTGCGACCTCGTCGCGGTCCCCGAGCTCGCCCTCGTGGGCTACCCCCCAGAGGACCTGCTGTTGAAGGACGGCTTCATCGCGGACGCGGCGTCGTCGCTCGGCAAGGTCGCCGCGGACTCGCCCGGATGCCTCGGGATCGTGGGGACGGTCGTCGCCGCGGACTCCGGCCTGGTCGAGGTCGGCGGGGTGCTCGACGCGCGCGACGTGGCACAGGCCGGCTCGCGCGTCCCGCAGCGCCGGCTCGCGAACGCCGCCGCGCTCGTCGGCGCCGGTCGGCTCCACGGGGCAATCGCCAAGCGCCAGCTCCCGAACTACGGGGTCTTCGACGAGCAGCGGTGGTTCTCGCCGGGCACCGGCCCCGTCGAGACGTTCGCGGTCGCGGGCGCCTCGGTGGGCATCGTGATCTGCGAGGACGTCTGGGTCGATGGCGGCCCGAGCGTGGCGCTCGCCGAGGCGGGCGCGGGGCTGCTCATCGTGCTGAACGCCTCGCCGTACTCGAGGCGCCGCCACGAGGAGCGCCGCGCGGTGCTCTCGCGTCGCGTGTCGGAGACCGGCTGCGCCATCGCCTACGTGAACCTGGTCGGGGGACAAGACGAGCTGGTCTTCGACGGCGCGAGCTGCGTGCTGGACGCGACGGGGCGCGTCGTCGCCGCCGCGCCGCAGTTCGAGGAGTGCCTCTTGGTCGTCGACGTCGAGGTCCCGGGCGACCAGGGTGACGCGCGAGGGCTGGCCGGCGTCGCCGAGGCGCCCCGGGAGCGTGGCGCGCCGCGGCACGCCTCGGTCGCCGAGCCCCTCGACGAGGTCGAGGAGGTCTACGAGGCGCTCGTGTGCGGCACGCGCGACTACGTGCGCAAGAACGGCTTTCGCTCCGCGGTGATCGCGCTGTCGGGCGGCATCGACTCCTCGCTCGTCGCCGCCGTCGCCGTCGACGCGCTCGGGCCCGATGCGGTCCTCGGCGTCTCGATGCCCTCGCGGTACAGCTCGTCGCACTCGAGGACCGACGCCGCCGAGCTGTCGCGCATCCTCGGCAACCGCCTCGTCACCGCCGAGATCGAGGGCGCCCACGTGGTGCTGGCCGGCGCGCTGGGCTCGGTGCTCGACGAGGCGCCGAGCGGGCTCACCGACGAGAACCTCCAGTCGAGGATCCGCGGGGTGCTCCTCATGGGCATCTCGAACGCGACGGGCGCGATCGTGCTCACGACCGGCAACAAGTCGGAGCTCGCGACGGGGTACTCGACGCTCTACGGCGACTCGGCCGGTGGCTTCGCGGTGATCAAGGACGTGGTCAAGACGCTCGTCTACGACCTGTGCCGCTACCGCAACGCGCGCGCGATCGCGCGGGGACAAGAGCCCCCCATCCCCGAGTCGGTCCTCACCAAGCCGCCGTCGGCCGAGCTGCGCGCGGACCAGCGCGACGACGACTCGCTCCCGCCCTACGAGCTGCTCGACCCGGTGCTCGAGGCCTACGTCGAAGAGGACCGCACCGTCGCGCAGCTCGTCGCCGACGGCCACGACGCCGCGCTCGTCGCGCGGGTCGCCGCCCTCGTCGACGCCGCGGAGTACAAGCGGCGCCAGATGCCACCGGGAGTGCGCATCACGGTGAAGTCGTTCGGCAAGGACCGTCGGCTGCCGATCACCAACCGCTACGGCGCGAGGCGTGAACCGTGAGCGGGACCGCGACGCCGACGGACCAGTGGACCGCGGCGCAGTGCCGTATCGCGCGCAGGCTGTTCCACCTGCTGGGCGAGGCGGGCGTCGCGGGCCACGACGCTCCCGTCGCGATCGCGTTCACCGAGGCGGCGGGCCAGTTCGCCTGGCACGAAGAGCTCTACTTCGACCTGCTGCCCGCACGCGTCGGCGTCGACCGCGACGCGCTGGTCGCCGAGGGCGTTCGCGGAGCCGACGAGGTCCTCGATCAGCTCGAGGCGCTCCTCGCAGCCACCCGTGGCGCCGCGGCGTGCTTCCTCCTCGCGCGCGTGGTGCTCGCGCGCCTGCACGCCGACGTCGTGACGGCCCGGGCGGGCACCACGCGCGAGCTCGACGGGACCCGGGCGCGGTCGCTCACCCTGGTCGCGCGCGACCTCGCCGAGCTCCGCGAGGCGATCGAGCTGCTTGCCGAGCGCGCCGTGGCGGCTGACGGCGCGCTCGACGAGGCCAACCGGGTCTGTGCCGACGCAGAGACGTCCCTGCGAGCCGCCGACGTCGTGGTCGGCCTGTGCCCGCGTCGCGCCGGGGACCCGTGACGGCGCCGCGATGGTGTGCGCCCTGACAAAGCGGTCGAGGGGTTGACGGCACCAGTAGAGTGACCACCCACCTCCGAATGGGGAGGGATGGGGGGAGGCGGCGCGGCCGCCGGGACGAACAGGAGCCCGACTTCGTGGCCAAGGACCGCATCGAAAGAGACGACGAGGACCTCGTACGGCTCTATCTGACCGACATCGGCCAGTACACCCTTCTCACCAAGGACGACGAGGTCCGACTCGCCCAGGCCATCGAAGAGGGGCGCGAGGCGCTCACCAAGCTCGACGTGACGACCAAGATCACCACCTCCCAGCGCCAGTCGCTGCGCCGGACCGCCAAGCGCGGCGACGACGCGCAGCGAGAGTTCGTCCAGTCGAACCTCCGCCTCGTCGTGTCGATCGCGAAGAAGTACCAGGCGTCAGGCCTCCCGCTCCTCGACCTCATCCAGGAGGGCAACCTCGGGCTGATGCACGCCGTCGAGAAGTTCGACTGGCGCAAGGGTTTCAAGTTCTCGACCTACGCGACGTGGTGGATCCGCCAGGCGATCACGCGAGGCATCGCGAACACCGGTCGCA
>DATBQT010000175.1:0-1575 GCA_036560685.1 Acidimicrobiales bacterium | reverse complement strand
GTCGGGCGCCGCTCGACACCTTCGAACGAGAGACGATCACCCATGAGGACACGAGTTGGAGTGGCGCTCGCGACGCTCGGGTTGCTCGTCGGCACCCTCGGCGTGACCGCTTCCGGCGCCGCGTCGCAGCGGGCGCAGCGGCACCACCCGTGGACGAGCGTGACCCTCTCGACGCAGCGGATCGAGCTCGGCGCCCACGTCAAGGTCACGTTCTGCTGGCACAACGCCCCGCTCGGCTGGATCGCGGACCTCACGACCGGTCCCAACCCCAGGGCGGCCCTCCAGTCCCTGTACTCCAAGCGGATCGTCCGCCACAACGGCTGTCTCGCAAAGCGCGTGACCCCACGGCACCGCGGGCAGCGCCCCTTCTCCGGACAGCTGATCACCCCGCACGGCGCCACGTTCGTGACGGCAGCGACGCTCCTCAACGTCTACGGCCCGACGCCGGGCTGGCGGTTCCTCAGCTCGATCCTCTACCCCAAGTGCCACGGCAAGGGCAGCGTGGTCATCGGCGGCGCGAGCTACGCGTTCACGTGCTCGATGCGCGCGATCACCTCGCACCTCACCGATACCCCGACGTCGTGCCGGTCCGTGACGCTCACCTTGGGGTCGACCGACGCGATCGCGGGCGACCCCACGTCCAAGGGCAAGACGATCTACGAGATCGCCCAGAACCAGTACCCGCCGTTCTTCTCGCGCTTCCCCGACAACACCGTGACGCGCGTGACGCTGCAGCTGAGCGGCTCGGAGTTCTGGGCGGCGTTCAAGTCGACGGACCTCACGAGCCGCCTGTACTACCTGAACTCCGGCGCGACTGCCGACTGCTTCACGTCGAACGGCAAGGCCTAGCGACAGCCAGCGCTGCCGCGCACGCTTGCTACCGTGCGCGAATGGACAACGACCTCACGTGGCTTGACGCCACCGCGCTCGCTCAGCTCGTCGCCAAAGGTGAGGTCTCGCCGAAGGAGCTGGTCGACGACGCGATCGCGCGGATCGAGCGACTGAACCCGACCCTGAACGCGGTGATCTTCGAGCTCTTCGACCTGGCCCGCGAGCAGGCCGCGGGCGAGCTGCCCGACGGCCCGTTCCGCGGCGTGCCGTTCCTGCTCAAGGACTTCATCGCCGAGCTCGAGGGGACGCCGTTCGCCGAGGGCACGACGTTCACGGGCGACTACCGCTCGACGGTCACCCAGGAGCTGACACGGCGGTACCAGCGCGCGGGGTTCGTCATCTGCGGCAAGACCAACGCGCCGGAGTTCGCGATCCTGCCCACGACCGAGCCCCGGCGGTTCGGGCCGTCGAGGAACCCGTGGGACACGACCCGCACGACGGGCGGCTCCTCGGGCGGCACCGCGGCCGCCGTCGCGGCGGGCATGGTGCCGGTCGCGCACGGCAACGACGGCGGGGGATCGATCCGGATCCCGGCATCGTGCTGCGGGCTCGTCGGCGTCAAGCCCACGCGCGGGCGCGTCTCGCTCGCGCCCAACTTCGGCGACATGTTCGCCGGACTGGTCTGCGAGCACGTGCTGACGAGGTCGGTCCGCGACTCGGCGGCTGTCCTCGATGCGACGCATG
>DATBQT010000174.1:0-6142 GCA_036560685.1 Acidimicrobiales bacterium | reverse complement strand
GTCGTGCACTGCGCCGAGCACGGGATCGTCCCCGTCCCGCGATCCGAGCTGCCCGTGCTCGCGCCCGACGACGTCACGCTCGACGCCACGGGGCGCTCGCCGCTCGCCACCAATCTGGAGTTCCTCGTGACGACGTGCCCGATCTGCGGTGGTCCTGCAGAGCGCGAGACCGACACGCTCGACACATTCGTCGACTCGAGTTGGTACTTCCTGCGGTTCTGCGGGCTCCCCGACGCCCCGGTGCCCTTCGACCTGGACGACGCGCGGGCCTGGATGCCCGTCAGCCAGTACATCGGCGGCATCGAGCACGCGATCCTCCACCTGCTCTACGCCCGTTTCTTCATGCGCGCGCTGGTCGACACCGGCTTCGCCACCGGGCTCGGCCGCGAGCCGTTCCCACGCCTCTTCACGCAGGGGACGATTCGAATGGACGGCAAGAAGATGTCCAAGTCGAGGGGCAACCTCGTTGCCCCCCAGCAGTACTTCGACGACGCGGGCGCCGACGCGCTTCGGCTCTTCCACCTGTTCGTCGGCCCCCCGACGGAGTCGTTCGACTGGACCGACCAGACCAACGAGGTCATCGAGGGCTGCCGGCGGTTCCTCGACCGGATCTGGCGCCTCTCGACCGACGAGCACCCCCTGCGCACCGGGGCGCTGAGCGACGACGACCTGAACCTCCGGCGCGCGATCCACCGCACGATCCACTCGGTGACCGAGGACCTCGAGCGATGGGGCTTCAACACGGCCGTCGCCCACGTGATGGAGCTGCAGAACGCGCTCTCGAGGAGCGTCCGCAGCGAGCAGGGCGGGCACGGCGACGTCGTTGCGGAGGCGCTCGACGCGATCTGCCTGCTCCTCGCGCCGATGGCGCCGCACGTGACCGCCGAGCTGTGGGAGCGTCGCCATCCCGATCGCCCCTCGGTGCACCAGTCGTCCTGGCCCCTCGCCGACGAGTCGCTCCTCGCCGTCGAGACGGTGACGATGGTGGTGCAGGTCGACGGCAAGGTGCGCGATCGCGCTGAGGTCTCGGTCGACATCGCAGAGGCCGACGCCGTCGCGCTCGCGCTGGCGAGCGACAAGGTCGTCGAGGCGCTCGCCGGAAGCGCGCCAAGCCGGGTCATCGCGAGGCCCCCACGACTTGTCAACGTGGTGAGGTGACGACCGCGGCCCGTCCTCGATGAGCGTTCGGGACAGCTCGGGCTCGACGACGGTCACCGTCGTGCCGGCGTCGTTCGACCGACCCGAGCTCGAGGTCCGCGCGAGCACGCGGCGGACCAAGACAGGCTCCGCGCACTGGTCGGGAACGCGGATCGTCGTTGCGATCCCGTCACGGCTTCGCGGCCGGGAGCGAGACCACTTCATCGAGGAGCTGGTTCGCCGCGCGATGAAGGAGCGACCACAGAGTGCGGCGCACGATGCCGCGCTCGAAGAACGCGCACGGGTGCTCGCCGAGCTCTACACCGACGGGCGGCTTCCGAGCGCGGTGCGCTTCGTCGGCAACCAGCGTCGCCGATGGGCGTCGTGCTCGCCGGCGACCGGCGAGATCAGGCTGTCGACGCGGCTTCGCAACGTGCCGGACTGGGTCCTCGACGCCGTCTTGGTCCACGAGCTCGCGCACCTGCACGTCGTCGAGCACTCACCGGAGTTCCACGCGATCTCCGATCGCCACCCCCGTCAGAACGAGGCGGAGCTCTTCTTGGACGGCTACCAGCTCGGCCTTGGCATCGCCGAGGAGGAGCGGGCCTCGGGGATCGACTGATCAGCGACGCTCGCCGAGCGTCGCTCGGCAGTCGTAGCGCATGGTGAAGGACCCACCGCGCCCGTCGATGACGCGAGCGACCGCCGCGAGGAGCGCGGCACGCGCGTCGGGCTCCATGAGTGCGTGGTCGCTGTGGGTCTCGAGCTGCGACACCCACTGCGCGGTGGTGTACGTGCGGGACCACTCGTAGGTGACGACCTCGAGCTCCTTGAAGGCGCCGACGGCCATGAGGGCGTGCTGCGAGCCGCCGGGCCGGAGCCAGTCGTCGGATCGGTGGAGCACGGTCGGGGTTGCGATGCCGGCGGCGAGCTCGTCGTAGGCATCGTCGAGAGACGCGCGGAGCTCGCCGTCCATCGTCCCGTCGTTCCAGACGAGCGCGAGCGACCCCCCGGGAGCGATGACGTCGGCGGCTCGCTGCGCACCGATCACGGGGTCGACCCAGTGCCACGCCTGGCCGGACACCAACAGGTCGAAGGTTCGGCCTTCCGGCTCCCACTCCTCGAACGTCGCGACCTCGACGATGAGCCCCGCCCTCGTCGCGACCGCCGCCATGCGCGCGTCGGGCTCGACGCCGGTCACGGCGAGCCCGTGTGCCAGAAAGCCCCGACCCAACAGCCCCGTCCCGCACCCGACGTCGAGGACGGTCGCGCCGCCGCGGGCCACGAGGTCACTGACGAGCTGCGCGGGGTACCCGGGTCGGGTCGCGTCGTAGAGCTCGGCGTTGTCGCCGAACGAGCTCGCACGGGCGCGATCGTGGTGGAAGGACGCGATCGGTCCCTTTTCGTCGGGTGAGGTGTCGGACCCGGGGCCCGTCACTGCTCCTCGCCGCGCAGGAACCGCTCGATGTCCCTCGCGAGATCGTCGCCCGACGGGATCACGTTGGTGTCGAGCGCGTTGCCCTCGGCCTCGTCGATGGTCGACTCGAGCTCCGCCACCATCGACGAGTGCTCGGGGTTCGAGCTCACGAGGTCGTCGACCCTCGAGCGGGCCTCATCGGCGGACTTGCGCAGCGCCGACGCCTCGAGGGTCAGTCCGGCGATGGACGCGACGCCGTCGACGAGCGCGACCGACGCCTGGGGATAGGGGAGCGTGGCCACGTAGTGCGGGACGCGCGCCCACAGCGTGATCGCGTCGATGCCTGCGTCGGCGAACGCCAGCTCGAGCGCCGAGATGATGCCCGCCGGAACCTCGAGCTCGCCGGCCACGAGGCCCACCTTGGCCAAGAGGTGCTGTGACGCGGACGGGACCGTGGCGGCCAGGCGCACCGGACGAGTGTGCGGTGCGGGCGCGGGGAACGCCCCGAGCCCGACGACGAGGCGAACGTCGAACTGCTCGGCCAGCGCCACGACGAGATCGGAGAACTCCACCCAGTGGAAGTCCGGCTCAGGCCCGACGAGCAAGAGCACGTCGGCGCCGTCGCCGTCTGTTCCGTGTCGTAGCTGGATCTCGGGCCACTGCAGGGCGACGGTCACGCCGTCGACGATCCGCGCCATCGGGCGACGGGCGCGCTGGTCCAAGAAGTACTCGCCGTCGAAGGTCGCGATCATCTGCGAGTCGGTGATCTCGAGCAACGTGGAGATCGCCGTCGCCGCGCCGAACCCGGCGTCGATCCACCCCTCGAAGGCGACGATCAGCACCGGGTCGGTGAGGGTCGGCTCGTCGATCAGGACGACGTGGTCGTCGCCCGGTGTCACGACAGGGACCCGAGGAGGTCTCGCGCGCTCGTCGCGAGCGCCACGACATGGGTGGGAAAGGTCTCGACGGAGCCGGTGTCGCCCGCGGTCGCGCCCGCGACGTACCGCGCGTACACGCCCTGGAGGATGCAGGCGAGCTTCCAGTAGCCGAATGCCATGTAGTAGGGCACCCGCGTCGTGTCGAGGCCGCTCGCCGCCGTGTACGCCTTGAGGACCTGGTCTCTTGTGTCGAACCCAGGGGCCGTGGTCGGCGCCTGCCCCACGAGCGCGACCTGGTTGTCACCTGCGTCCGCCCAGTAGCAGCACAGGAGGCCGATGTCGGCGAGCGGGTCGCCGAGCGTGCAGATCTCCCAGTCGAGGATCGCCTTGACCTCGCCGTCGTCGTCGAGGACCGTGTTGTCCAAGCGGTAGTCGCCGTGGACGACCGAGACGCGCTGCTGGTCCGGGATCGAGGCCTCGAGCGCGCGCCCCACCTCCTCGACGATGTCGCCCTGCTCGACACCTTCGACCTTCATCTGCTCGTACTGGCCACGCCACCTGCGGACCTGTCGCTCGATGTAGCCCTCGTGGCGCGCGAGCGAGCCGAGCCCGACCGCGTCGGGGTCCACGGCGTGCAGCCGCGCGAGCGTGGTCGCGAGGTTCGATCCGACCCTGGCGCGTGCCGACTCGGGCAGCTCTGCGG
The DNA here is from genome assembly GCA_036560685.1 of Acidimicrobiales bacterium. GTDB lineage: Bacteria > Actinomycetota > Acidimicrobiia > Acidimicrobiales > RAAP-2 > Palsa-459. The sequence goes on along the minus strand of DATBQT010000174.1, from coordinate 2,007 downwards.
CAGCCGAGGTCGCGTCACGAAGGATGTGGCCGTCCACGAAGGACATGACGTAGAAGGGGCGCTCGTTCACCGCCTCGTCCGTGCAGAGGGCCAGCGGCTTGGGGACCGGGATGCCGACGGGCTCGAGTGCGGAGATGACGGTGTGCTCTCGGACCATGTCGTGCGCGGTCGGCAGCACGTGGCTCGTCGGCGGGCGTCGCAGCGCCCAATCGTGGCCGCTCGCGTCGGTCACGCGAAAGGTCAGATTCGATCGCCCCCCGGCGATCAGGGTGAACTCGAAGGGCGCCGTGGCGCCCGGGACGTTGGCTTCGAGCCACTTCGAGACGCGTGGCACATCGATCCCCACGACGTCCTGTCCCATGTGTGGTGACGCTATCGCCTGACGTCCCGGACTCGCGGAGCCCGCCGATAGGGTCACTCACGTGATTGACGCAACGGACGAGACGTTCGCGGACGTCGCCATCGAGCGATCCAAGACGGTCCCCGTGGTCGTTGATCTCTGGGCGGAGTGGTGCGGGCCATGCAAGACGCTCGGCCCGATCCTTGAGCGCGTCGTCGACGAGACGGCGGGTGCCGTCGAGCTCGTGAAGGTCGACGTCGACAGCAACCCCCAGATCGCGAACGCGTTTCGCGCGCAGTCGATCCCCGCGGTCCATGCGTTGGCGGGCGGAAAGGTTGTCGACTCGTTCGTCGGCGCGCTGCCCGAGGATCAGGTGCGCGCGTTCGTCCAGGCCCTCCTCCCACAGCCGAGCGCGACGGACGTGCTCCTCGCCAAGGGCGACCTCGCGTCGCTGCGGGCCGCGATCGAGCTCGAGCCCGGACGAGAGGACGTCGCGGCCGCGCTCGCCGCCGTGCTCCTCGACGAGGACCAGCCCGACGAGGCACTCGCACTCCTCGCCAGGTTCCCCGAGGTGGGCGAGCTCGGGCACCTGGCCGCGAGGGCCCGACTGGTCGCGGCGGGCGTCGATCTGGGCTCCGACGCCGACGATCGGATCGAGGGCCTCCTCGCGCGTGCGAAGGATGACGACGCGGCTCGCCAGGAGCTCGTCGACCTGCTCGACGCGCTCGGCCCGGACGACCCGAGGACGCCGAAGTACCGCAAGGCGCTTGCCTCCAAGCTGTTCTGACCCCGTGCGGCCGCACCGACCTGAAGCGACCCAGCGCGTGGAGCTCGGCAGCACCACCTACGACGTGACCACCCGCGCGCTCGTGATGGGGGTGCTGAACCGGACCACCGACTCGTTCTTCGCGCCTGCGGCGACCTTCGGGCTCGACGCGCTGCTGGCTCGCGCCGACGACCTCGTCGCGGACGGCGCCGACCTGCTCGACGTCGGCGGGGTCCGTGCGGGCCCGGGCGACGACGTGGGCGAGGACGAGGAGCTCGATCGCGTCGTCCCTGCCGTCGAGGCTTTGTGCGCCCGGTTCGCGCTTCCGGTGTCGATCGACACGTGGCGAGCCTCGGTCGCGAGGGACTGCTTCGCCGCGGGGGCGGTGCTCGGCAACGACATATCGGGCTTCGCCGACCCGGACTACCTCGCGACCGCAGCTGCCGCCGGGGCGGCGGTCGTCGCGACGCACATCCGGCTGCGCCCGAGGGTCGCCGACCCCGACCCGATCTACGACGACGTGGTCGCCACCGTCAACGAGTTCGTGCTTGACCGCGCGCACCGAGCGGAGATGGCGGGTATCCCGCGTGAACGCGTCCTCGTCGACGCGGGGCTCGACCTCGGCAAGACGCCTGCGCAGTCGCTCGCGCTGCTGCAGCACTCCGACGAACTGGCGAGCCTCGGCTACGTCGCGCTGCTCTCCGCGTCCAACAAGCGGTTCTTGGGGGCACGCCTCGACCTTGCGGTCGACGATCGGGGCGACGCGTCGCTCGCCGCTGCCGCGCTCGGGATCACGCTGGGCTGCCGGGTGCTGCGCGTCCACGACGTGCGCGGCACCGTGCGAGTCCGAGACGCGCTCGCCTCGGTCCTGGAGGCGGCGTGACCGCACCGATGCCGGTGA
>DATBQT010000173.1:0-4223 GCA_036560685.1 Acidimicrobiales bacterium | reverse complement strand
GGGTTCGAGATCGCGAGGCGCACCCTGCGCGGGGTCGTCTCCAACGGGATGCTGTGCTCGGGTGCCGAGCTCGGCCTGGGCGACGACCACGCGGGCCTCCTCGTGCTCGACGACGTCGAGGGTGCCGAGCCCGGCCGCGCCATCCAGGAGGTCCTCGGCCGTCGCAGCGACGTCGTGCTCGACGTCACCGTCGAGGGGAACCGCCCCGATGCGTGGTGCGTCGAGGGGATCGCGAGGGACCTCGCGGCCCGCTTCGACGTCGCCTTCCAGCCCGTCACCGCGTCGCCACCGGACGCGAGCGGACCTCCAGCGTCCGACGCGGTGTCCGTGACGATCGACGACACCGACCTGTGCGGCCGGTTCACTGCGACGGTCGTCGAGGGCGTCGTGGTCGGATCGTCGCCCGACTGGCTGCAGCGTCGCCTCGAGCTCGCCGGCATGCGCCCGCTCAACAACGTGGTCGACGCCTCGAACTACGTGATGCTCGAGCTCGGCCAGCCCACCCACCCCTACGACCTCGATCGCGTCGGCGGCCACGGGTTCCTCGTGCGCCGCGCGCGCACCGGCGAGCGCCTCGTGCTGCTCGACGGGACCGAGCTCGAGCTCGCGGTCGACTCAGGCGCGATCGGCGACACCGGTGAGGACCTCGTGATCTGCGACGCGACGGACGTCGCGATCGGGCTCGCAGGCGTGATGGGCGGGGCGTCCACCGAGATCGCTCCGTCGACGTCGACCGTCGTGCTCGAAGCCGCGTGGTTCGAGCCGATGGCGGTCGCACGCAGCGCGAAGCGCCATCGGCTGCGCACGGAGGCCTCCGTGCGCTTCGAGCGCGGGTGCGACCCGTGGCTCGCCGACAGGGCAGCGGGACGGTTCGTCGAGCTGTTGGCGCTGAGCTGTCCTGACCTGCGCGTCGCGAAGGGCCGAGTGGACGTTCGAGGCGACCTGCCCGTTCCCCCCGAGATCGTGGTCGACGCGACGGCGCTTGCGAGGATCCTCGGCGTCGAGCTCGGCCTCGACGAGGTGGCGAGGCTGCTCGGTGCCATCGGCTTCACCGTCGTCGAGGAGGTCGACGCGCTCCGGGTGACCGCCCCGAGCGGCCGACCGGACATTCGCGAGGCGCCGTTCGGCGTCGCGGACGTCGCAGAGGAGGTGGCGCGGCTCCACGGCTACGCCGCGCTGCCCTCGAGGACACCCTCGTGGCCCGAGCCGGGCGGGCTCGCCGCCATCGTCCGCGTGCGACGTGCCATCAGAGAGGCGCTGGTCGGCATCGGGGCGCTCGAGGCGTGGACCGCGACGATCGTCTCGGAGTCCGACGCCGCACTTTTGGACGACGACGCCGAGCGCGTCCGGGTGACCAATCCGGTCGCGGCGAACGAGCCGGTGCTGCGATCGAGCCTCCTGCCGGGCATGCTGGGCGCGCTTCGCCACAACGTGGAGCGGCGTCAGGGCGACATCGCGGTCTTCGAGGTCGGTGTCGTGTTCACGCATCCTGCCCACGCGACCACGCCGAGGCTCGAGCGCGGGACGGGCGGGGACCTCCTCAAGGTGCCGAGCGAGGACGAGCGCATCGGGCTCCTGCTCAGCCGGCCAGGCGACGACGCGACCACGGCGCTCGCGGCGTGGCGGGCGATCGCGACCGCGATGCGTCTCGCTTCGGTCGCCCTGTCGACGAGCTGGTCGACGTCGGTGCCGCTCGGGTTCCACGGCTCGAGGTGCGCCGCGATCGTGGACGAAGCGACGGGCGCCGTCGTGGGGGCGGTGGGCGAGGTGGACCCCGACGTGGTCAGCCGCGCGGTGCCGGGGCTCGCCGAGGGCCGTCGGGTCGGGTGGCTCGACCTCTCGCTCAGCACGCTCGCCGACACCGACGCGGTGCGGCGCCTCAGCGACGTGGCGCACCTGCCGAGCCGCTTTCCCTCGAGCGACGTCGACCTCGCGCTGGTCGTCCCCGATGACGTCTCGGTGGCCGACGTGAGGCGGACGCTGCGCGACGCGGCGGGGGAGCTGTGCGAGTCGGTCGCGTGCTTCGACGCCTACCGGGGGACCGGCGTGCCGGAGGGCGCTCGGAGCCTGGCGATGCGCGTGCGGCTCTGCGCGAGCGACCGCACGCTCAGCGATGCGGAGCTGGCCGCGGTGCGCGCCGCCATGATCGACGCGGCGGGCTCTCGGCTGGGCGCCCGGCTTCGGTGAGCGTCGGCTCGGTCCTCGTGGCGAGGATCGAGCCCACGACGATGAGCGGGAAGCCGAGGAGCAGCCCCGTGGTGAGCGGCTCGGACAGGACGACGACGCCGAGGAGCACCGCGATCGCCGTGTTGGGGTAGGTGACCACCACGGTCCTCGATGGCCCGACCTCGTGGATGAGCTCGAAGAAGATCAAGAACGCGGCTGCCGTGCACACGAGCGCGAGGACGGCGATCGCGCCAAAGACGTTCAGCGACAGGTGCGACGGCAGGTGCGTCATCCCGAAGGGCGCGTAGGCGAGCGCCACGAACGCGACCGACGAGGCGACCACGGCGATGCCCGGCACGCCGTCGAGCCGCAGCGAGATGATGACGGGTCCGACCGTGTAACCGACGACGACGACCCCCATCGCTGCGATCCACACCCAGTTCGACCCTGCGACGTCGAAACCCACGAGGAGCCCGACCCCGAGCGCGCCGACGCCGAGGCCAGCGAGGCGCGCCGGTCCGAACTGCTCGTCGGGATGGGTGTACTTCGCGACCACCACGGCGAGGAGGGGGACCGTCGCCACGAGCATCCCCGTCACCGAGCTGGTGAGGTGCTGCTCGGCGGTCGACATCAGCAGCCACGGCACGCCGAACTCGATCGTGGCGTAGGCGCACACCCACCACCAGCGCCCGGCGAGGGCGCGGAAGGCCCCCGCGCGCCACGCGAGCGGCACCAAGAGCAACGCGGCCGGGGCCGTGCGCAGGAACACCAAGGTGGCGGGGTCGACCTCTCGCACCGCGACGCGGATCATGAGGTACGGCAGGCCCCAGATCGTCGACAGGGCGAGGAACAGGATCACCCCCCGCCTCGACATGGCACCATCCTGCCGGGAGAGGGCGTCGGCCGGAGCGGAGTTGCAAGTCTATGCATCGCTGTGCATAGAATCTCGGATGCAGGTGGGAGTCGCCGGGGCGTCCGGCTACGCGGGCGGCGAGGTGCTGCGATGGCTCGCCGGCCACCGCGACCTCGACGTCGCGGTCGCGACCGCCGAGCGGCACGCGGGGACGCCCGTCGCGTCTCACTCGCCGAGCCTTGCGGCCGCCTATCCGACGCTCGCGTTCGACGAGACCTCGCCAAAGGCGTTCGACGGCTGCGAGGCGGTGTTCGTGGCCCTGCCCCACGGAAGGTCGGGCGCGCTCGTGCAGGAACTGCACGCGACGGGGACGACGGTGATCGACCTCGGGGCGGACTTCCGGCTCCGTGATCCTGCCGCATGGGAGCGCTGGTACCACGAGCCGCACGCGGCCCCGCACCTGCTGGGCCTCGCGGTCTTCGGTCTCGTGGAGCGCCACCGCGACGCGCTGCGGGGTGCCTCGCTGGTCGCCGTGCCCGGCTGCTACCCGACCGCAGCGATCCTGGCCCTTGGCCCCTTGCTCGATGCCGCCGTTGCTGCGCCCTCCGGCGTCGTCGTCGACGCGCTCAGCGGCGCCTCGGGGGCGGGCCGCGGCCTCGACGACTCGCTGCACTTCTCCTCGCTTGTGGACGACACCCGTGCCTACGGGCTGCTCGACCACCGGCACACCGCGGAGATGGAACAGGAGCTTGGTGCGTCGATCCTCTTCACGCCGCACCTCGTGCCCATCGACCGCGGGCTCTTGGTCACGGCCTACGCACGCGCGAACGAGGGACTGCGAACGGCGTCGGCAATGGACCTGCTCCACGACGCCTACGACGACGAGCCCTTTGTCGTCGTCGTGGACGACCCTCCTTCGCCGAAGGCCGTCCGGGGGACGAACGTCGCGCACGTGACCGCCCGCGTCGACGAGCGCACGGGGTGGCTGGTCGCGCTGTGCGCCATCGACAACCTCGGCAAGGGCGCGGCGGGCCAGGCGGTCCAGTGCGCGAACCTGGCGCTCGGGTTCGACGAGACCGCGGGGCTCTCACTCGCCGGGGTTTGGCCGTGAGCGTGGTGGCGCCGAGGGGCTTCGTCGCGGGCGGCGGCCACGTCGGGATCAAGTCATCCGGCGCGCTCGACTGCGCCGTCGTCGCGACGGACT
>DATBQT010000172.1:0-4154 GCA_036560685.1 Acidimicrobiales bacterium | reverse complement strand
TTGATCGACGACGCCATGACCGCGACGTACGCCTCGTCCGGGGCCAGCTCGGGGACGGGGACCTCGCCCACCTGGATCGAGACCGCCGGGTCCTTGTCGGCGGACGCCACGCCCTCGAAGATGCCCTCGTCCTCGCGCCGGACGTACGCCGCTCGGTAGGTCTCGGGCATCGGGAGCGAAACGAGCGCCTCGGCGCCTGCGCCCTCGAGCACCGCGGCGAGCATCTCGTGCATCGGTGGAGGTTACTGCGCAGTCATTGGGCGCGACATCCCCGACTAAGTTGCAGACGTAGGACGCCAGGAGGTCGCCATGTCCACATCTGTCATCGTCGCGGGCGCGCGCACACCGATCGGCAAGCTCTCAGGGGCGCTGTCGAGCTTCACCGCGATGCAGCTCGGCGGGTTCGCGATCCGCGCCGCGCTCGAGCGTGCCGGCATCGCCCCGGACGACGTCGACGCCGTGCTCATGGGCCAGGTGATCCTCGCCGGCCAAGGCCAGATCACCGCCCGCCAGGCAGCGGTCGCGGCCGGCATCCCCATGTCGGTGCACGCCACGACGATCAACAAGGTCTGCCTCTCGGGGCTGAACACGATCTACCTCGCCGACCTCATGATCCGCGCGGGCGAGGCCGAGGTGGTGGTCGCCGGCGGGATGGAGTCGATGACCCAGGCGCCGTACCTGCTGCCGGGCGCCCGCTCGGGCTTCCGGATCGGCGACACGACGCTCGTCGACTCGATGATGCACGACGGGCTCACCTGCGCCTTCGACCACTGCGCGATGGGACTGTCGACCGAGAACCACCTGGGCGGCCGGATCTCACGCGAGCGCCAGGACGCGTTCAGCGCCGCCAGCCATGAGAAGGCGGCGAACGCGATCAAGAACGGCCTCTTCGCCGAGGAGATCACCGCCGTGGAGGTCCCCCAGCGCAAGGGCGACCCGATCACGGTCGACACCGACGAGGGCGTCCGCCCGGGGACCACCGTCGAGTCGCTCGGCGCGCTGCGCCCCGCGTTCGATCCGAAGGGGACGATCACGGCCGGCAACGCGTCGCAGATCTCCGACGGCGGCGCCGCGGTCATCGTGATGTCCGAGGAGCGCGCACGCGCCACCGGCGTCACGCCACTCGGTCGGCTCGTCGCCTACGGCGCGGTCGCAGGGCCGGACGCGTCGCTCCTGACGCAGCCGTCGCACGCGATCCAGGTCGCGACCGCCAAGGCGGGCATCACGCCGAAGGACCTCGACCTCGTCGAGATCAACGAGGCGTTCGCCGCGGTCGGGCTGTGCTCGTCGGACGAGCTCGGGCTCGACGAGTCGAGACTCAACGTCAACGGCGGCGCCATCGCGCTGGGCCACCCCGTCGGGATGTCCGGCACGCGCCTCGCGCTGACGGCGCTCTACGAGCTGCGGCGTCGCGGCGGCGGGACCGCGGCCGTCGCGCTCTGCGGCGGCGGGGGCCAGGGCGACGCGGCGGTGCTGCGGACCCTCTAACGCGGGACGTCAGGCGCGCCGAAGAACGCGAGATCGCAGCCGCGCGGCGCCGGGGCGTCCCCGGAGAACAACAGGATCGCGACCCCGCACAGCGGATAGCCACCCGACATCGCCTCGTCGGCGCGCTCAGGGTCGTCGACGAGGTCGCTCACGAGATAGGCGACCGTGGGGCTGTGGCCGACGTGCAGCAGGTCGCCGCTGCCAGGGTCGGCTGACGCGAGCGCGGCAAGGACCGACTCGGTGGAGACGTCGCGGAGGCCGTTGTAGAGGGACGGGTCGATGACGGCCCGCTCACAGACGGGCGTGCCCGCGAGCCCGAGCTCGAACGTCTCGATCGTCCGGGCCGCGTCGGAGACCACCGCGAGGCCTCGGACGTCGCCGAGCGGCTCCCCCTTCGCGGTCCACTGCCGCAGCGCCTCAGCCTGCGCACGACCGCGCGCAGACAGCGACCGGCCATGGTCGCCGCGCGGGGAGTCGCGCTGCGCCTTCGCATGGCGGATCACGACGAGGCGTCGCACGCGACGAGTCTCGCAGAACCCACTCGGGGCGTTGTCGACCACCTAGCGTGGCGGTTCGCATGCACCACCTCTCGTACTTCCACGCCATCGTCATGGGCGTGCTCCAGGGCGTGACCGAGCTCTTCCCTGTCTCGAGTCTCGGGCACAGCGTGATCATCCCCGCGCTGTTCGGATGGACCGACCTCGTGAACTCGCACGGCGGCCCGCTCGAGTCGGCGTCGGAGAGCTTCTACCTCGCCTTCGTCGTCGGCCTCCACGTCGGCACCGCCGTCGGGCTGCTCGTGTACTACCGGCGCGACTGGGTGCGCATCATCGGCGCGTTCTTCAGGACGTTGCGCACCCGTCGCGCCGAGACGCCCGACCAGCGCTTCGCCTGGCTGCTCATCTTCGCGACGATCCCCGTGGGGATCATCGGGCTCGTCTTCGAGCACAAGCTCCGCGTGCTGTTCGCCAAGCCACTCGCGGCATCGATCTTCCTCACGATCAACGGCGTGATCCTCATCGGCGGCGAGGTCGTGCGGCGTCGCACGCTCGAGCACGGCGGACGGCTCGGCGCGCGAAAAGGGCGCCACGTGGCGGTGTCGGACGCCGAGGCGGGCGGCTTCCGCCACCTCGACACGCTCTCCTACGAGCGTGGCACGGTCATCGGCACCACCCAGATCCTCGCGCTCTTCGCGGGCATCAGCCGCTCCGGGGTGACCATGGTCACGGGCATCCTCAACGGCCTCGACCACGAGGACGCGGCTCGGTTCAGCTTCATGCTGGCGACGCCGGTCATCTTCCTCGCGGGGCTGCTCAAGCTCCCCGACCTGACCGGACCACTCGGCGACGGGGTCCGCACCCAGACGGTCGTCGCCGCGATCTGCGCGGGCGTGGCCGCGTGGTTCTCGGTCCGGTTCCTCGTCAACTGGTTCAAGACCAAGACGCTGTGGCCGTTCGGCGTCTACTGCGTCCTCGCGGGCGTTTCGTGCACCATCTACTTCTCCTGAGGCGCTGAGCGACTCTCGGCGCGGGCTCGGTCGCGCTCCTCGCGGACCGCGCCCAGGATCTCGAGCTCGATGCGGTCCTTCGGACGGCCTGCGGCCCGCTTCATGCGGATGAGGTCGTCCAGGTCGCAGACCTCGACGATGACGCCGTCGCCGAGGTCGAACTTGACCGCGTTGACCGCGAGCTCGGAGAAGTCGCCGACGCCGGCGGGGAGACCCAGCACGTCGAGCGGGCCGTAGGTCGTGGCGAAGGTGAAGTTCGCACCTCGCTCGAGCGTCTCGGCGTCGAGCAGGAACGGGACGCCGTCGTCCACGCCGCGCAGCCGCGCGCCGAGCTCGCGGAGGCCAGCGGCGAGTCGCTCGAGGTTCTCGGGACTTCGCTCGTAACACAGGTCGATGTCGTTTGTCATCGTGGGCGAGCCCCACAGCCGACCGGCGACGCCGCCGATGAGGACGAACCGCACGCCGTGGCGCTGCAGCGTGGCGAGTGTCGCGAGGGGATCGAACGCCACTCAGCCAACCTCGCGGGCGGCAGCGAGCCGCTCTGTAGACGCCGCCTCGTCGACGAGCGTTGCCAGCCGTGCGGCGTGCCCGAGCGCGAGCAGCTCTCTGATCTCGGTGCGGTCCACGCCCTCGCCGAGGACGGGGACGGCCTCGAGCGCGTCGTCGCACGCTCGCAGGAGGCGCTCGAGGGTGGCGACGCGCGGATCCTCCCTACCGCCCTCGATCCGCGCGATCGTCGGCTGGGCCACGCCGGTCTGCGCCGCGAGGGCGCGCTGTGTCATCCCTGCCCGACGTCGTGCCCGCCGCAGGGTGTGGGCCACGTTCATCCGCCCATGATAGCGCTTTCGCTATCAGCGTGCCCTTAGCCCTCCACGGGGCGCCGGCCGTCCAGGGCTCGGCCGAGCGTCGCGTCGTCGGCGAACTCGAGGTCGCCGCCGACGGGGAGCCCGCTCGCGGGCCGGGTCACCGAGACCCCCAACGGCGCGAGCACCTTGGACAGGTACATCGCCGTGGCGTCGCCCTCCACGTTCGGGTTCGTGCACAGGATCACCTCTTCCACCCCGCCCGCCTTGACCCGGGACGTGAGCTCGGACACGTGCAGCTGGTCGGGGCCGACGCCCTCGAGCGGGCTGAGCGCGCCGTGCAGCACGTGGTAGGT
>DATBQT010000171.1:0-4807 GCA_036560685.1 Acidimicrobiales bacterium | reverse complement strand
GCGCGCTACGACCGCTACGGCCCCGAGGGGGTGTTCGGCTCGCAGCCAGGCGGCATGGGCGGCTTCGGGTTCGAGGGCGGCCTCGGGGACATCTTCGAGGCCTTCTTCGGGCAGATGGGGGGGAACGGCGGCCGCCGGCGTGGGCCCCAGGCCGGCGCCGACGCCGAGGTGCGCCTCGACCTCGAGTTCGCCGAGGCGGTGTTCGGCTGCCACAAGGAGATCTCCGTCCGGCTGCCGGCCACCTGCAACGGCTGCGCCGGGAGGGGCACCGCACCGGGCACGGACCCGGAGACCTGCGTCGACTGCCAGGGCGCCGGCGAGCTGCGCCGCGTCCGCCAGTCGATCCTGGGCCAGGTGATGACCGCATCGCCGTGCGGGCGATGCCAGGGCACCGGCTCGACGATCGCGTCGCCGTGCCCGACCTGCCGCGGCGACGGCCGCACCGTCGGGGCCTCGACGCTGGTCGTCGACGTGCCAGCGGGCGTCGAGGACGGCTCGACGATGCGCCTGGTCGGACGCGGTGCGGCGGGGTTCCGTGGCGGACCGAGCGGCACGCTCTACGTCCACCTGGGCGTCGAGCGCGACACGCGGTTCGAGCGCCACGGCGACGACCTGCACACCGTGGCCACCGTGTCGCTCGCCCAGGCCGCGCTCGGCACGACCGTGGACATTCCAACGCTCGAGGGCGACGAGCCGATCGAGATCGCGAGGGGCACCCAGCCAGGCACGGTGGTCCGGCTGCGCCAGCGCGGTGTCACCCACCTGCGAGGCCGTGGTCGCGGCGACCTGCACGTCCACGTCGCCGTCGACGTGCCCACCGAGCTCGATGAGGAGTCCGAGTCCATTCTTCGCTCCCTCGCCGCGCATCGCAGCGAGGACGTCGCCCCGCCCCACACGGGACTCCTGTCTCGGCTGCGCTCGCGCAGGTGACGTCGATTCGCGAACGCGCGGACGCCGCGGCGCAGGTGATCGTCACGGACCTCGAGTCCCCGGCGCTGGACGACGGCGACGCCCACCACCTCGGTCGGGTGCTGCGGCTCCGCGACGGCGAGCGCGTCGTCGCCGTCGACGGCACCGGGTCCTGGCGGCTGTGCGCGATGCTCGGCGGCGGCCTCGACCCGGTCGGCCCACTGCAGTTCGAGCCTGCGCCCGCCGTGCCCGTGCGGGTGTGGCTCCCACAGGTCAAAGGCGAGCGGTCCGAGTGGTCGGTCGCGAAGCTCACCGAGCTCGGCGTCGACGAGATCGGCCTGCTCACGTGCGACCGCGCCGCGGTGCGCCTCGACCGCTCCTCCGTCGAGCGCGTGCTCGGGAGGTGGCGGCGCGTCGCTCGTGAGGCGTCCTGCCAGTCGAGGCGCGTCCGGCTCCCCGACGTCGTCGGGCCACTCGACGTCGCCGAGGCGACCGCAGGTGGCGCGGTGCGCTGCGACCTCGATGGCGACGCCGCAGAGGCCGGGGTCACCGCGCTCGCCGTCGGGCCCGAGGGAGGGTGGAGTGACGCCGAGCGCGAGGCGACTCCGTGGGTCTCGCTGGGCGAGACGGTGCTGCGCACCGAGACGGCTGCGATCGCCGCGGGCGTGCTGCTCCTGTCGGCACGTCGAGGTGCGCGGCACGACGCGAGCAGCGAGGCGCAATGATGGATGACCAGATGACCGACTGCCTCTTCTGCAAGATCGTGCGCCGCGAGGTGCCCTCGACCGCCGTCGCCGAGTCCGAGCACGCCTACGCGTTCCGCGACCTCGAGCCGCAGGCGCCGGTCCACGTCCTCGTCGTCCCGAAGGAGCACGTCGTCTCGGCGCACCACCTCACCGCGGACCAGGCGCACCTGCTCGGCGAGGTCGCGCTGCTCGCCCAGCAGGTCGCGACCCTCGAGGGGATCGACGGCGAGGACCGCGGCTACCGGCTGGTCCTGAATGTGGGTAAGGACGCCAACATGTCGGTGCCGCACCTGCACCTCCACGTCCTCGGCGGCAGGCCGATGGGCTGGCCACCCGGATGAGCACCACCGACACCGGCGTGCCCGAGGACGTCGTCGGCACCTCGGTCACCACGACCGTCGCCAACCCGAACCTCCTGAGCGAGCTCCTGGGGCAGCGAGACGAGCTCCTGCGTCTCATCGAGCGGTCCTTCGCCACGTGCGTGATCACCGTCTCGGGCAACGAGATCAGCATCGACGGACCCGACGCGACGCTCGTCGCCCGGCTCTTCGACGAGCTCATCTTGCTGCTCGAGAGCGGCCAGCACCTCGACCTGAGCAAGGTCGAGCGCACGATCGACATGGTCCGCGAGGACCTGCGACCCTCCGAGGTCCTCGGCCAGGACATCGTGCGCGGCGTCAAGGGCAAGCCGGTCCGCCCGCACACGGCAGGACAGAAGCGCTACACCGACGCGATCGCGTCGAACACGATCACCTTCGGGATCGGACCGGCCGGGACCGGCAAGAGCTACCTCGCGGTCGCCGCGGCCGTCCAGGCGCTCCAGCGACGAGAGGTGTCCCGCATCGTGCTGACCCGGCCCGCCGTCGAGGCAGGCGAGCGGCTGGGCTTCCTGCCCGGCGACCTGATGGCCAAGGTCGACCCGTACCTCCGGCCGCTCTACGACGCCCTCTACGACATGCTCGGTCCAGACGGGACCCAGCGGCTGCTCGAGCGCGGGACCGTCGAGGTGGCGCCGCTCGCGTTCATGCGCGGCCGCACGCTCAACGGCTCGTTCATCATCCTCGACGAGGCCCAGAACACGACGCCCGAGCAGATGAAGATGTTCCTCACGCGCATCGGCTTCGGCTCGCGCTGCGTCGTGACGGGCGACGTGACCCAGATCGACCTAGGCGGCGCGCACTCGGGGCTGACCGGCATCGAGGAGATCCTGACGGGCATCGAGGGCATCGCGTTCGTCCGGCTCACGCGCCGCGACGTCGTGCGCCACCGGATCGTGGCAGAGATCGTCGACGCCTACGAGCGCGCGGAGGGCGAGTGACGATCGACGTGTTCGGTGCTGACGAGCAGCACGACTGCGACGTCGCGCTCAGCCCGCTCGTCACGCTGTCGCGCGACGTGCTGGCTGCCGAGGGTGTCCGCGGCGGCGCGGAGGTCTCGCTGCTCTTCGTGGACGAGACGACCATCGCGGAGCTGAACGAGCGGTTCATGGGCAAGACCGGCCCCACCGACGTGCTGAGCTTCCCGCTCGAGGACGACCCCGTCGGGGGTGGTCGCGTGCCCGATAGCGGCGGCACCGGTCCGGGCGAGCCCCCCGAGCCGGAGATGCCCGAGCTCCTTGGCGACGTCGTGGTGTGCCCGAAGGTGGCCCAGGAGAACGCACGGCGCGACGACGTCGGCTACGACGACGAGCTCGCCCTGCTCGTCGTGCACGGGATGCTCCACCTGCTCGGGTGGGACCACGAGGCACCCGACGAGGCCGACCGCATGGAGGCCCGCGAGCGCGACCTGCTTCGGATGCACTGGTCGCCGACGTGGGCAGGGCGGTGATCGCCACCGCGTTCTCGTCCGGTGACGCCGCGATGCTGGCTTTGATCATCGTCCTGCTGTGCGCCTCGGGGTTCTTGGCGATGGCAGAGACGAGCCTCATCCGCACGTCGAAGGTGAAGGCCATGACGCTGGTCGACAGCGGGCGCAAGGGCGCGAGGCGCCTCCAGCGGCTCGTCGAGCACCCCGAGCGCTTCTTGAACCCAGTGCTCTTGTTGGTGCTCATCTGCCAGCTGGTGGCGGCCACCTTGGTCGGCGTGCTCGCGGCGCGGTGGTTCCACTCGATCGGGATCGTGATCGCGACGGTGTTCGAGGTCGTCGTCGTGTTCGTCGTGTTCGAGGCGATCCCGAAGAACTTCGCGGTGCGCCATGCCGACCGCGCGGCCCTGCTCGCGGCCCCGGTCGTCCACGCGGTGACCAAGTTCCCGCCGGTGCGGTGGCTGTCCTCGCTGCTCATCGGGCTCGCCGACCTGCTCATGGGTGGGCGGGGCTCGGGCCCCTCGGGGGTCACCGAGCTGGACCTGCTCGCGATGGCTGACGTGGCGCACACCGACGAGGCGATCGAGTCCAACGAGCGCGAGTTCATCCACTCGGTCATCGAGTTCGGTGACACGGTCGTGCGCGAGGTGATGGTGCCGCGCCCCGACATGGTGACCGTCGGCGCCGGCGAGTCCGTCACGTTCGCGCTCGAGCTCGGGCTCGCCGCGGGGTACTCGAGGGTGCCGGTCGTCGGCGAGGACATCGACGACGTGCTCGGGATCGCGTTCACGAAGGACCTGGTTGCGCGCGAGCGCTCCGGGGACGGCGACCAGCCCGTGTCGGCGGCGCTGCGCCCTGCCAAGTTCGTGCCGGAGACCAAGCGAGTCGCGACGCTGCTCGCCGAGATGCAGGGCGAGAACGTGCACCTCGCGGTGGTGGTCGACGAGTACGGCGGCACCGCGGGGCTGGTCACGCTCGAAGACGTGCTCGAAGAGCTGGTCGGCGAGATCCGTGACGAGGACGACGTGGAAGAGCCCGCGGTGACCGAACGTGCCGACGGCGTCGTCGTGGTCTCCGGAAAGATGAGCATCGACGAGGTCGAGGAGCTGGTGAACGTGCCCATGCCAAAGGGCTCGTGGGACACGGTGGGGGGCTTGGCGCTCGACCTGGCCGGCGGGGTTCCCGAGGAGGGACAGGTGCTCGCCTCGCCGCCGTTCCGCTTCACCGTCGAGCGCGTCGAGGGCCGCCGGGTCGCGCGCGTCCGCATCGAGACGGTCCAGCCGCCGAGCGAGTCCGTCGCCACGTGAGGTCGGGGTTCGCCGCGATCGTTGGCCGGCCCAACGTCGGCA
>DATBQT010000170.1:0-5141 GCA_036560685.1 Acidimicrobiales bacterium | reverse complement strand
CTCGTCGCCATGGCCACCGTCATCGTTGTGGGGCTCGGTCCCGCGGACGTCGAGCACCTGTCCGCTCGGACACGCCGACTCCTCGAAGAGGCCTCGACCGTTCGGCTCCGCACGCACCGCCACCCCGCGGCGGCAGCCTTCCCCGGTGTCGAGAGCTTCGACGCCCTCTACGAGCACGCGGGCAGCTTCGACACGCTCTACGCGTCGATCGCCGACGAGCTTGCGGCGCTCGCGAAGGCCGACCCAGGTGGCACCGTGGTCTACGCCGTGCCCGGATCGCCGCTCGTCTGCGAGCGCACGGTCGCCCTGCTGCGCGCGCGAGACGACGTCGACGTCGTCGTCGAGCCAGCGGTCAGCTTCGTCGACCTGGCCTGCGCGGCGCTCGGGATCGACCCCGTGGCGGTCGGGCTCACGCTCGCCGACGCGCTCGATCTCCCCGAGCGTCTCCGCGGGCCTGGCCCGGTGCTGTTCGCCCAGGCGCACTCGCGCGAGGCGCTGGACGGCATCGCCCTTCGTGTGGAGGTGGACCTCGATGACGGGCCGATCGAGGCCGTGGTGCTGCACCACCTCGGCTTGGACGACCAGCGCATCGAGGTGATGGAGGTCGCGCGCCTCGGGTCCTTCGACGCGCCCGACCATCTGACGTCGGTGTACCTCGGCGCGCTGCGGACCGGCGGCGTGGCGATCGAGGACCTCCTCGTGCTCATGGACACGCTGCGCGCGCGCTGCCCGTGGGACGAGGTCCAGACCCATGGCTCGCTCTCGAGATACTTGGTGGAGGAGTCCTACGAGGCGCTCGACGCGCTCGAGGGGCTCGCCCGCGCGCTCGATGCCGAGGCATCGGCGATGGCGGGGCCGCCCGATCGCGGCGAGGTCGTCGTCCGCGACGCCGCCGCGCACGCCGCCGAGGAGCTCGGCGACCTGCTGTTCCAGATCGTCTTTCACGCCCGGCTCGGCTCAGAAGAGGGGCTCTTCGACCTGCGAGCGATCGCCGACGGCGTGCGCGTGAAGCTGATCGGCCGCCACCCCCACGTCTTCGGGGACGCAGTTGCGTCCACGCCTGACGCGGTCGCCGCTCGGTGGGAGGAGCTCAAGCAAGAGGAGAAGGGGCGCACGTCGGTGACTGACGGGATCCCCGCGTCGCTGCCGGCGCTCAGCATGATGGCGAAGGTGCGGCGCAAGGCGCTCGCGATCGGCATCGCGATGCCGGATCGCGGTTCGATCGACGCGTCGGTGCGCGACGCGCTGGCGTCGGTGCCGGACCCCTCGTCGCTGCCGGACGACGCGTCCATCGGCGCGGATCCCGGGGCGACCGCGGCGATCGGCATGGCGCTCGAGTCGCTGTGTGACCTCGCTCGCCTCGTGGGCGTCGACCCCGAGCAGGCCCTACGCGATCGGGCGAGGGCGCTCATCGAGCGGATCAAGGCGAGCGAGGTGGCAGCCGGGTACCGGGGCGGACCGGGCACGGCAAGTAGCGTGGTCGCGTCGGAAGTCAGCCGCAGCGACAAGGAGTAGGCGTGGGCGTCATCGAGTCCGTCGTCGGGCGCCAGGTGCTCGACTCGCGCGGCAACCCCACCGTCGAGGCCGAGGTCGCGCTGGACTCAGGTGCCTCGGGTCGGGCCATCGCGCCGTCGGGAGCCTCAACGGGCGCCCGCGAGGCCGTCGAGCTCCGAGACGGTGGCTCGGAGTGGGGCGGCAAGGGCGTGCTCGGCGCGGTCGGGGCGGTCAACGGCGAGATCGCGATGGCCATCGAGGGCCTCGACGCGACCGACCAGCGCTTCGTCGATCAGGCGCTCTGCGACCTCGATGGGACGCCGGACAAGTCTCGCCTCGGGGCGAACGCGATCCTCTCGGTGTCGCTCGCGGTCGCGAAGGCCGCGGCGCAGGACGCGGACCTGCCGCTCTATCGCTACGTGGGCGGCGCCAACGCGCACGTGCTGCCCGTCCCGATGCTGAACGTGATCAACGGCGGCGCCCACGCCCAGAACTCGATCGACTTCCAGGAGTTCATGCTGATGCCGGTCGGCGCGGCGACGTTCGCCGAGGCGCTCCGCTGGGGCGCCGAGACCTACCACGCCCTGCGCACCGTGCTGCACGACAAGGGGCTGTCCACCGGCGTGGGCGACGAGGGCGGGTTCGCGCCGGACCTCCCCGACAACGAGACCGCGGTCACGGTCCTGCTCGAGGCGATCGAGCGCGCGGGCTACACGCCCGGCGACCAGATCGCCCTTGCGCTCGACCCGGCGACGACCGAGCTGTGGCGAGATGGGGGCTACGTGCTGGCGGGCGAGGGCCGCACGCTGTCGAGCGAGGGGCTCGCCGACTACTGGGCCGAGCTGTGCGGGCGCTACCCGATCGTCTCGATCGAAGACGGGATGGCAGAGGACGACTGGGACGGCTGGCGGGCGCTCACCCAGCGCGTCGGCGACACCGTGCAGCTGGTCGGCGACGACGTGTTCGTGACGAACGTCGCCCTGCTGCAGCGCGGGATCGACGAGGGCGTGGCCAACGCCATCCTCATCAAGCTGAACCAGATCGGGACGCTCACCGAGACGCTCGAGACGGTGGGGCTCGCGAGTTCCAACGGCTACCGCACCGTCATCTCGCACCGATCGGGCGAGACGGAGGACACCACCGTCGCCGATCTCGCCGTCGCAGTGAACGCCGGCCAGCTGAAGGCGGGCGCGCCGGCGCGCTCTGACCGGGTCGCGAAGTACAACCAGCTGCTCCGCATCGAAGAGGACCTCGGCGACGCCGCACGGTTCCTCGGGCGCAGGTCCCTGCCGAGGAGTCCCCGTGGCCGCTAGCGCCCCGCCCGAGTCGTTCTCGATGCGGGGGTGGATGGTCATCGCGGGCGGCGTGGCGACCGCGGCGGTCGTGCTCGCGGCCTGGCTGCCGGTCGGCGCGCTCCTCAGCCAGCGCGCACAGCTGTCCGCGGCGTCGACGCACCTCGCGCAGCTCGCGTCGCAGCGCCGCGCGCTCATCGCAGAGTCGAAGCGGAACGCGACCCCGACGGCGCTCAACCAGCTTGGACGAGAGAAGTACCAGCTGGTCGAGCCTGGCCAGCGGCTCATCCAGGTGCTCACGCCCTCCGGTGCCCCCACGGCGGGATCGTCGAGCGGGCCGTACCCCGGCGACCCCGGGCTCGCGCCCCCCGTCGCCCCCGGCGGCACCGCGGTGAGCACCGTCAACACCGGTTCCACGGCGGCGCGACCCACCCGGGCGGCGGCACAGCCAGGATTCCTCGGACGTGTGGTCGCCACGTTCGAGTTCTGGCGTTGACGGGGCCGCTCACGGCCACCGACGAGGACGTTGCGGCCGTCACGAGGCTGCTCGGCCGCCCGCCGGCGGGGCGTTTCCGCGTCGAGGTGCGTCGCCCAGGCGGCGAGCCCGTCGTGATCCTGAACGAGCCGCGCCTGGACGACGGGACGCCGATGCCGACGCTCCTGTGGCTCGTCGACCCGAGCCTGACGCGCCAGGTGGCACGGATCGAGTCCGAGGGCGGCGTGCGTCGGATGGAACGCGCCGTCGACCCGGTCGAGCTGCGAGCGGCGCACGACGCCTACGCCGCGCGACGCGACGCGATGCTCGCAGGCGGCGGGCCTGCACCGACGGGAGGCGTGGGCGGGACGCGAACGGGCGTCAAGTGCCTCCACGCGCACCTCGCGAACTTCCTCGCAGGCGCAGAGGACCCGGTCGGGCGCCTCGTGGCCGGCGAGTGCGCGCTCGGGGACCTCGTGCCGAGCCCGCCGGTGCATGACAGGCTCTCTCCGTGAAGGCGGTCGCTGCGCTCGACTGCGGGACCAACTCAACCCGTCTCTTGGTCGCCGACGACGGCGGCCAGCCGCTCGAGCGACTGATGCGGATCACGCGGCTCGGCAAGGGAGTGGACGCCTCGGGCATCCTTCGCGACGATGCCATCGAGCGCACGCTCGAGGTGCTCCGCGAGTACCGCGCGGTGATGGACCGACACGACGTGGCCACCGCTCGGCTCGTGGCCACCTCTGCGGTTCGCGACGCATCGAACGGCGAGGCGTTCCTCGCCGCGGCGAGCGACGTGACCGGCGTTCCGGCAGAGCTCCTGAGTGGCGAGGAGGAGGGCCGCCTCTCGTTCGCGGGCGCCACTGCCGACCTCGAGGGACCGCTCGACTCGACGGTCGTAGTCGACATCGGCGGCGGCTCGACAGAGCTCGTCACCCGCGTGGACGGCACGATCAACGCGCACTCGATGCAGGCCGGCTGCGTCCGCGTCACCGAGCGGGCGCTGCGATCCGATCCGCCGACGGCATCAGAGCTCGCCGCTGCCGCGTCGATGATCGACGACGCCCTGGACCTCGCGTTCGAGGCGATCCCCGTGCTCTCGAAGCCTGACGGCGCCAGGACGCTGGTGGGGCTCGCCGGAACCGTGTCGACGCTCGCGATGATCGACCTCGAGATGACCGAGTACGACGAGGCACGCGTGCACCACCACTGGCTGTCGGCCGAGTCGATCGAGCGGTGGCGCGACACGCTCGCAGCCGAGACCATCGACGACCACCGACGACGCCCCGGGATGGTCCCTGGCAGAGAGGACGTGATCGTCGGCGGGGCGTGCATCCTGTTGGAGGTCGTGCGTCGACTCGGCGTGGACGGTTGTCTGTGCTCGGAGCACGACATCTTGGACGGCCTCGCACAGAGCGTGCGTGCAAGGTGACGACACCGAGGGTGCTCGATGCGCGCGGTGGCACCGCGCCGACGGGATCGGGCGCGTGAGGTCGAAGCCACAGGTCTCAGACCCCGTCGTGCTGCGCGGCCGGCGAGTCGTGCTTCGGACGCTGACGGAGAACGACTTCGAAGGCTGGTCCGAGGTCCGCACGCGATGCCACGAGTGGCTCATCCACTGGGAGCCTCGTGTCGCGGGCACGACCCTTCCCCCAGAGGACCGCCGGAACTTCGTGGCGCGCTGTGCCCTGCGAGAGCGCGAGCGCCAGCTCGGCACGGGCTACGGATTCGGCATCTTCGTCGGCGGTCGATTCGCCGGCGAGCTGACGTTGTCGTCGATCCAGCGCGGCCCGTTCCAAGCCGCGTTCGTCGGCTACTGGATCGACGAGGCCCTGGCTGGCCACGGCTACGTGCCGGAGGCCGTCGTCGCGTCCCTTCGA
>DATBQT010000169.1:0-2964 GCA_036560685.1 Acidimicrobiales bacterium | reverse complement strand
AGCCCCGACGCCTTCACGGCGACCTCGGTGGCGTGGTACTTCGCCATCGACAAGAAGGGCACGTACTCGCGGGTGAACTTCCCCTGATCGGCGAGCCACGCGGCGCGGTACGTGAGCAGCCGCGCTGCCTCGATGTCCGTCGCGAGCTTCGCGATCTCCCACTGGATGCCCTGGAACGACGCGATCGTGGTGCCGAAGGCCTCGCGCTGCTTGACGTACTCGGTGGCATACATGAGGGCGCCCTCTGCGAGGCCGAGCCCTCGCGCGGCCACGATCGGGCGCATCGCGTTCAGGCCGAGCATCGCGAGCCGGAACCCGCCGACCTCGCCGATCACGTTGTCCGGCCCGACGCGGACGTCCTCCAAGACGAGCTCGCCCGTGTCGACGCCGCGCACGCCCATCTTGTGGTCGACGCGCGGCGTCGAGACACCGCTCGCCTCGCGGTCGACGATGAACGCGGTGATCGACGTGTGCTCTCGCGACGCGGGGTCGCCGGTCTTCGCGAACACGGTGTACCAGTCGGCTTGGCGCACCCCGGACATCCAGCACTTGGTCCCGTTGAGGATCCAGCCGCCGTCGACGCTGGGGTCTGGCGTCGCCTTCGTCCGCATGCCCACGACGTCGCTGCCGGCCTGGGCCTCGGAGAGGCCGAACGCGCACCGCGTGGCACCCGACGCGATCCCCGGCAGGTAGCGGCGCTTTTGGTCCTCGGTCCCCGCGATGAGGACCGGCCCGGTCGGCAGGCGCGTGAGCAGGAGCATGAGCCCCGCCACGTTGGAGTACTTGGTCACCTCCTCGATCGCGAGGCCGAGCCCGAAGATCCCGGCCCCCGAGCCGCCGTAGGCCTCCGGGATGCACAGGCCGAGCAGGTCCGCGTCCTTGAAGGCGTCGAAGAAGTCCTGGGGGTAGTCCCCTGTCTTGTCGACCTCCCGTGCGCGCGGCTTGATCTTGTCAACAGCGAGTCGACGCACCGAGTCGCGTAGCGCGGTCAGCTCACCTGAGAGGTCGAAGTCCATGCAGCCACGGTATCGAAGCGTGAACGGCGCAAGGTCTTGCTGGTCCGCACGACGCTTGCGAGCGGGCGACGCCTCGCCGTGCGAGGCGTGTCGCTACTCGCCGGCGTCGAGCTCTTTGAACCGGCGGCCGGAGTGGCTGTCGTATGCCATGCCGTAGACGCGCTTGAGATCGGCCACGGCAGCGAGCGCCCGCTTGGAGTGTGGGCTCGCAGCCATCTCGCCCTCTTCTCCGGGGACCGGCTCGAAGGAGTGCAGCACGATCTTCTCCAGCAACTCACCGAGCGTCATGTTCTCGAACTCCGCGAGGCCCTTGAGCACCTTGACCAGCGACCTCTCCATTCGCACGCCAAGTTGGACTCGCTCAACCGCCAGCACCGCCTGCGTCTCACCCATGGCTGTCCCCTCGTTGGTGTCCCTAGTGACCATGGTACCTGCTCGTTCTCCAACTGGCCGGCCCCGCGGACGCCCCAAGGATTGGTCTCGTGTTGGCTGCGGCCTCCACCGTGGCGCAATACCGTTGGCCCAAGGACCACCACAGGAGGGGCGATGCCACCTCGCGGCCTAGGAATCCCGCTTTTGCCAAGAGCGATCGCACTGGCGGCGATGGCACTGCCTCTCGGACTGCTGGTGCCCGCCACCGCGCAGGGCGCGAGCCCGACGCCGTCGACCGTCTACGCCATCGGCAAGCACGTGTGCAGGCTGCCCGTTCCGGGCCACGCCTCGTGCCTCGTCATGCGGCGCGTCATCGTCACCAAGGCAACGGCAGGCGCCAGGCCGATCGAGCTGCCGTCGACGAGCGCGCTGGCAGGCGGCAGGAGCCGCACCGCGATGATCGGGCCAGCGGGAGGGCTCACGCCCGGCGACCTCGCGACTGCGTACGGCTACAGCCCCACGGCGACGGGCGCGGGACAGACGATCGCGATCGTCGCGGCGTTCAACGACCCGAACCTCAACGCCGACCTGCAAACGTTCGACTCGAACTACTCCCTCGCTGCGTGCTCGACGTCGGACGGCTGCCTCAAGATCGTCAATGAGACCGGCGGCGCGGTGCTGCCCGCCGCGGACACGACGGGCTGGTCCGCCGAGGAGACCCTCGACGTCGAGAGCGCGCACTCGGTCTGCCAGCACTGCAAGATCCTCCTCGTCGAGGCTACGACCGACTCCATGACGGACCTCGCAAAGGCGGAGAACGAGGCCGCCGCGCTCGGGGCGACCGAGATCAGCAACTCCTACGGGGACAGCGAGACGGGATGGGCCTCGGTGGCGTCGTCGTACAACCATCCGGGAATCGTGATCACCGCCGGCTCGGGCGACGACGGCTACTACAACTACGACCAGCTCGGTTCTTCGACGCCCTCGCCGTTCAACCAGCCGTACGCGCCGGCCTCCTTCCGGACCGTGGTCGCGGTCGGCGGCACCACGCTGTATCTCGGCCAGACCGCCGCGCGCCAGGCCGAGGTCGTCTGGAACGACAACGGCATCCAGGCGTACAACGAGGCGAACCTGGGAGTCCCGCTCGGTGCAACGGGCGGGGGATGCAGCACCTACGTCCCCGTCGAGGGCTGGCAGAAGGGGTTGGCCACCTGGCCCAGCACCGACTGCGGCTCGCACCGCCTGGTGGCGGACATCGCCGCGGACGCGGACCCCCTGACGGGATTCGACATCTACGACACCTATAACTGCGGCACGCCGTGCGGGACCCCGGGGTGGCAGACGACCGGCGGCACGTCGCTGTCCTCGCCGCTCATCGCGGGGATGTACGCGCTCGCAGGCGGCGCGCACGGGGTGGCGTACCCGGCACTCACGCTCTACGGCCACCTCGGCGGCACCTCTCTCTATGACGTCACGAGCGGCGGCGACGGGCTGTGCGGGGGCGAGGGCGCGGCGGCCTGCAGCGACCCGAACACGCTGGGTCTCGGGATCCTCGACTGCGCCTATCCGGCGAGTG
>DATBQT010000168.1:0-5161 GCA_036560685.1 Acidimicrobiales bacterium | reverse complement strand
TTCCGCATCGTCGCGTACGACACGAAGCGCAGGATCGCAGAGCTCACGCTGGTGGCGCGCTGAGCCTGCGAGCTCACCGCGCCTCGGCGAGGGAGGCGAGCTCTGCGATCGAGTCCAAGAGGACGTCGCCGAACGACGGCCCGCCCCCGTGGCCCGCGTCGTCCACGACGACCAGCCTGCTCGTCGACCACTGCTGTGAGAGCCGCCACGCCGTCACGAGCGGTCCGCTGACGTCGAGTCGCCCGTTGATGAGGATGCCGGGGATGCCGTCGAGGATCTTGACGTCACGGAGGAGCTGGTCCTCTTCGAGGAACGCGGCGTTGCGCCAGTAGTGCGTGACGAGCTTCGCGAACCGCAGTCGGAACTCGGGGTCCTCGTAGTGACGGTTCGGCACGTGCCCGGGGGCGAGCGACACGTGCGCGTCTTCCCAGGCGCACCACGCCCTCGCGGCGCGCTCGCGCACCTCGGGATCGGGGTCTGCGAGCAGGACCGCGTAGGCATCGACGAGCCGAAGTTCCCGAAGCGAGGCGGGGACCTCTTCACAGAACCGGTCCCACTCCCGCGGGAACACGCGCCCCATGTCGACGGTGATCCACTCGACCTCGCTGCGAGACGTGGTGGTCACGAGCCCGAGGAGGATCGCGGTGACCCGCGAGGGGTGCCGCTGGGCGTACGCGAGCCCGAGCGTCGTCCCCCAGGACATCCCCACGACCGCCCACGCCTCGAAGCCGCACCGCTCACGGATCGCCTCGATGTCCGCGATCAGGTGGTGCGTCGTGTTGACCGTCAGGTCGGCGTCAGGCTCACTCGCGAGCGGCCTGCTCCGACCGGACCCTCGCTGGTCGATGAGCACGATGTCGTAGACGGCGGGGTCGAAGAGCCGTCGCTGGTTCACGCTGCAGCCTGAGCCTGGTCCGCCGTGGAGGAAGACGACCGGCGTGCCACTGGGGTTGCCGCACCGCTCCCAGTAGACGAGCTGGCCGGACCCAACGTCCAAGAGGCCCGAGTCGTTGGGCTCGATCGGGGGGAACAGCTCGGTCATCGACGCACGCTCCGACCTCGGTTCGCGACGTGGTCAGCGATCATGCGCACGTGCCGTGAGCTCCAGCTCTGCATCGAGCGACAGGTCCAGCAGGGTCGGGTCGCCCGGGCACAGCCGCCTCGCGAACGCCCACGAGCGGCGGTGGTGCTTCGACAGGCCCTCTGTCACGAGGGCCGCCTCGTGGTCGGCGGTGCCGTAGCCCTTGTGCCGCTCGAACCCGTAGAGCGGCAGGTCGTCGGCGAGCGCGGTCATCTGCCGGTCCCGGCCGACCTTGGCGAGCACCGACGCGGCCGCGATCGACCCGGCGGTCCTGTCGCCCTTGATGATGGCACGCACCTCAGGACCCGCTGGTGGCACTCCTCCCTCGTGCGTGGGCCGCTCGATGCCGTTCGCTCGGGGATGGCGGTGCACGATGTCGACGCAGCCGTCCACAAGGACGACGTCGGGACGCACCGACAGCGCGTCGAGCGCGCGCCACGCCGCAGCGGAGAGCGCCCACGACAGCCCGAACTCGTCGATCTCGTCGGGCGACGCCTCGCCGAGCGCCCACGCGGCACACCACTCGCTGATGGCCGGCTCGAGCGACGACCTGGCGGTGGCGGAGAGGAGCTTCGAGTCCTTCACGCCCTCGGGCAGCGAACCGGTCGAGGCGTCGACCACGACGACGCCGACGACGAGCGGTCCGGCCCACGCGCCACGCCCGACTTCGTCCATCCCTGCGACCAGGCGACACGCGCGTCGGCGCAGCATGCGACGCTCCTCGTTGAGGTCCGGGACGGCCTGTCGAACGTGGTCGACCTCCACCGCACTCGTCACCGTGTCGCGCCTCCAGATGCCCGTCCCAGCGACATCATCGCACCGCCCATCGCGCGAGCGAGGCACTCACCTCGTGCCAACCGGGCGGACCGAGTGGCCACTCCTAGACTCGCGCGATGCCGACACGCCGCGTCGCCGTGGTCCCCCACACGCACTGGGATCGTGAGTGGTACGAGCCGTTCCAGGTGTTCCGGATGCGCCTCGTCGAGCTCATGGACGAGCTGCTCGATCTCATGGAGGCCGATCCGTCCTACGCGAGGTTCCTCCTCGACGGCCAGATGGCCGTCGTCGACGACTACCTCGAGGTCCGTCCCCACAACGAGGAGCGCCTGCGGCGCCTCGCGTCGTCCGGCCGGGTGTCGATGGGGCCGTGGTACATCCTCATCGACGAGTTCCTCGCCACCGGCGAGACGATCGTCCGCAACCTCCAGCTCGGACTGCACCGAGGAGCGGCGTTCGGCGGCGCCGCCCAGCTCGGCTACCTGCCCGACATGTTCGGGCACATCGCCCAGATGCCGCAGCTGCTCGCCCAGGCGGGGTTCGAGCACGCGATCGTCTGGCGGGGGGTGCCGAGTGCGATCACCAGGTCTGCCTTCACCTGGCGGGCCCCTGACGGCAGCGAGGTGCGCACCGAGTACCTCCTCGACGGCTACGGCAACGGCGCCTCGCTGTCGGACGACCCGAAGTCGATCATCGCGAGGACCACCGAGCACGTCGCGACCTTCTCGTCGTTCCTCCTCGGCGATGTCCTGCTCATGAACGGGTCCGACCACCTGTTTCCCCAGCGTGGTCTCGGTCCGGCGCTCGCCGAGGCGAACGGCATCCAGGACGACTTCGACTTCCAGATCTCGAGCCTCGCTGAGTACGTGTCGAGTGCGCCGACCGACGGGCTCGAGGTCTGGGACGGCGAGCTGCGCAGCGGGTTCCGCGCGAACGTGCTCATGGGCGTGGCGTCCAACCGCGTCGACGTGAAGCGCGCCGCGTCACGGTGCACGACGGCGCTCGAGCGCCGGGCAGAGCCACTCAGCGCGCTGTTCGTGCCGCACGACGAGTGGCCCCAGTCACTGCTCGACCTCGCGTGGCGCGAGGTGATTCGCAACTCTGCGCACGACTCCATCTGCGCGTGCAGCGTCGACGCGGTCGTCGATGCGGTCCTGCACCGCTACACCGAGGCGACGGGGATCGCCACCGGACTCGTCGACCGTGCACTGCGCGCACTCGGCTCGTCGATGCGCGATCCCGGCTACGTCCTCGCCAACACCTCGGCGCGTCCCCGAAGCGGCATCGTCGAGGTCGTGGTCCTCGACGATGGGACGACGAGTGACGACATCCAGGTCGTGAGCGAGCGCACGGCGCTGCCAGGCGAGCTCGTGCTCGACGCGCAGACCGCAAGGACACTCCTCGGGATCATCCAGAGCCCGCGCCTCGACGAGCACGCATGGATCGAGGACGTGGCCGTCGAGGAGCTCGGCGGTGAGATCGTCCTCACCGTCAAGATCGGACCGTTCGAGCACCCAGAGGTGCGTCTCGACGAGGCCCGTGAGGCCTTCGCGTCCAAGCTCGCCGCGTCTCCCTCCGCGGTGGTCCGCGTCAAGCTCGACCAGCCCCCGATCCGCCGCGTGCTCGCCCGCACCGACGTCGTCGACGGCCATGGGTGGCGACGATTCGACGCGGCCCCACTCGAGCACCCCGCGGTGGTCGACGAGGCCACGTCAGTCACCCTTTCCAACGGGCTCGTGACCGTTGCGGTGGACTCGGCGACCGGCACCTTCAGCGTCGACGGCCACGAGGGATTCGGGCGGCTCGTCGACGGAGGCGACTGGGGGGACTCCTACAACTACTCCCCGCCGGCCGGCGACACCGTCGTCGAGACGCCGCTCGCCGTCGCCGTCGCCGTCACCGAGCGCGGACCAGTCCGTGCGACCGCCGTCATCACCGCGTCGTACCGCTGGCCAGAGCGCGTCGACGCGGCCACCCAGCAGCGAGTGGGTGCCGTGGACGTCGTCGTCACCACGACCGTCGCGGTCGTTGCAGAGGAGCGAGCCGTGCGCGTGACGACCTCATTCGTGAACCCCGCGCGCGACCACCGCCTCCGCGTGCACCTTCCGACCGTCGCGGCAGCGCCACACTCGGTTGCCGAGTGCGCGTTCGGCACGGTCACCCGTGGCCTCGTGGCGGAGGGACGGCCCGACGAGTTCGGCCTCCCGACGTTCCCGTCGCGACGGTTCGTCCAGGCTGGTCGGCTCACCGTGGTGCACGACGGCCTCCACGAGTACGAGGTGACCGGCATCACCGATGAAGCGGGCAGCGAGCTCGCCCTCACGCTGCTTCGCTCGACCGGCATGCTCTCGCGCCTGGGGCTGACCAACCGTCCGATGCCCGCCGGGCCGCTCACCCCTGTCGAGGGCCTCCAGCTCGTGGGCGCCACGATCGAGTCCGTCTACGCGGTCGCGCTGGACGCCGCGGACCCCTGGTCGCTCTGCGACGACGTCCTGGTCCCCCTCGAGGTCACGACCGCGGCGGGAGGCGGATGGCGCGAGGCCGACGGCGCTGGGCTCAGCGTCTCGGGCGCGGAGGTCTCGAGCCTCCAGGTCGTCGACGGGCTGGTCGAGCTGCGGGTGTTCAACCCCGACGACGAAGAGGCCATGGTCTACGTCCACGGCCGCACTGGCTGGGAGGTCGACCTGCAGGGACGCATCGTCCGGGGATTTGAGGGCTCGCTGCCGCTGCGGGGTCACGGGATCGCGACGCTGCGCCTGTCCGGCACCCCGACGAGCAGCTAGCCGCGGAGGCCCCGGAGCAGCGCCAGGTCCCACTCGCCCCGAGCGGGGCGCGCGGAGAGCGCCGCGAGCGCCTCGACGGGGGTGGCGGCGCCCGTCACCATCGCGACGACCTGCTCGCAGATCGGCAGCTCGACGTCGTGGGCGTGCGCGAGGGCGACGAGCGGCTCGGCGCTCCGAACCCCCTCGGCAACCTCTCCGACCGACGCGACCGCGTCGTCGAGCGACATCCCTGACCCGAGTGCAACCCCGACACGCCGGTTCCTCGAGCGGTCCGACGTGCACGTGGCCACAAGGTCGCCGACGCCGGCGAGGCCGCCGAACGTGAGCGCCTCTCCCCCGAGTGCGACACCCAGGCGGCCCATCTCCGCGAGTCCTCGCGTGATGATGGCCGCGCGCGTGTTATCGCCGAATCCGAGCCCATCAGACACGCCTGCCGCGATCGCGAGGACGTTCTTTGTCGCACCCGCGACCTCGCAGCCGATGACGTCGGTCGAGGTGTAGACCCTGAATCTCGGCCCAT
>DATBQT010000167.1:0-3416 GCA_036560685.1 Acidimicrobiales bacterium | reverse complement strand
ACGATGGAGTTCCTCGACGGCGTCGCGATCGACGACCTCGCGAGCGCCGCAGCCCTTGGCGTCGACCCCGCGCCGCTCGTCGACCAGATGATCCGGGCGTTCTTCACGCTGATGGTGCGCGACGGCGTCTTCCACGGCGACGTGCACGCGGGGAACCTGCTGCTGCTTCGGGACGGCCGCCTCGGGGTCATCGACTGGGGGATCGTCGGACGGCTCGACGAGCGCACGCACCGGTTCGTGCTGCGGCTCTTGGCGGCCGTCCTCGGCGAGGAGGACGCGTGGAGGGACGTGACGGCGTACGTCGTCGACAGCTACGGCGCGCCCATCCGCGACGCGATGGGCATGGACGACGACCAGCTCGCGGAGTTCATGCGCTCCATGATCGAGCCCGTGCTGCTTCGGCCGTTCGGTGAGTTCAGCCTCGGCGAGATGCTGGTCACGGCCCAGGCGCGGGCCGCCGAGTCCTACGGGTTCGAGCTACGCCGCCGCGGGTTCAAGACCGCGCTGCAGCGACTGCGGCTCCAGCGCCGGCTCCATCGTGCGGCGATCGAGGGCGGGGGGCTCATGAGCGAGTTCGACCGCGCGAACTTCCTCCTGGGCAAACAGCTCATGTACTTCGAGCGCTACGGCAAGCTCTTCCTCGCCGACGCGCCGATCCTCGCGGACCGCGCGTTCGTCTCCGGCCTGCTCCGCGAGTACGACGAGCGCCATCCGGGCGCGGCGTGAGCCTCGGAGCCCTCGGACTCGGTGGCTAGCATCTCGCGGTGGACGAGGAGGTCCCATGAAGATCGTCGTTGACTACGATCAGTGCTCGAGCAACGGCGTCTGCATGGGGATCCTGCCGGAGATCTTCGAGGTCCGTGACGACGGCTTCCTGTACGTGCTCAACGACCATCCGGACGAGGCGCTTCGCGACAAGCTCATCGAGGCCGTCAACAGCTGCCCGACGAGCGCGATCTCGATCGAAGAGGACTGACCGTTAGCGCACCACGAGTCCGGATTGCGCCGTCGCCCACCGGGTTCTTCCACGTCGGCACCGCGAGGACGTCGCTGTTCAACTGGCTCTACGCCCGGCGCCACGGCGGGTCGTTCCTGTGTCGCATCGAGGACACCGACGAGGAGCGCAACCGCGAGGAGTGGGTGGGCACCATCGTCGAGGCGCTCGACTGGCTGGGCCTGACGCCCGACGAGCCACCCGTGCGCCAGTCCGACTTCGCCCACGCCCACGTCGCCGCCGCGGACCGGTTGTTCGACGCGGGCGCGCTCTACGGGTGCGACTGCACCCGAGAGGCCATCGACGCGCGCCTGGAGGGGACGGGGCGCACCGGCTACGACGGGTTCTGTCGGGACCGGGGCCTCACGAGGGGTCCCGGCGTCGCGCTGCGGTTCCGGGTGCCCGACGAGGGCGAGACGGTCGTGCGCGACCTGATCCTGGGCGACGTGTCGTTCCCGAACGACGCGATCGAGGACTTCGTCGTCGTGCGATCCAACGGCACGGTGCTGTTCGCGCTGGCGAACCTCGTCGACGACCGCGCGATGGAGATCAGCCACGTCATCAGGGGACCTGAGCACCTCGCGAACGCCCCCAAGCAGCTGCTCATGGCCGACGCGCTCGACGTCGTCGAAGGCGTGGTCACACCGACGCTCGCGTTCGCGACGGTGCCGCTGCTCGTGAACGAGCAGCGCAAGAAGCTCTCCAAGCGCCGCGACCCCGTGTCGCTCGAGTCCTATCGGGACATGGGCTACCTCGCCGACGCGATGGTCAACTTCCTCGCGCTGCTCGGCTGGAGCCCGAGGGGCGACGACGAGAAGGTCGACCGCGCCACGCTCATCGAGCAGTTCGCGCTCGAGGACGTCAACCACGCCCCGGCGTACTTCGACGTCGCCAAGCTCACGCACCTCAACGGCACCTACATCAGGGCACTCGACGTCGACGCGTTCATCGAGGCGTGCCGACCGTGGGTCGACCCCCGCGAGGGCGAGTGGCGGCCTGCGGACCACGCGCCGCCGTGGCCCGCGGACCGGTTCGACGCGGCGCGGTTCGCCGCGATCGCGCCGCTCGTCCAGGAGCGCGTCGCCACCCTCGGCGAGGTGTGCCAGATGGTCGACT
This sequence comes from Acidimicrobiales bacterium, assembly GCA_036560685.1. Classification (GTDB taxonomy): domain Bacteria; phylum Actinomycetota; class Acidimicrobiia; order Acidimicrobiales; family RAAP-2; genus Palsa-459. The sequence goes on along the minus strand of DATBQT010000167.1, from coordinate 1,306 downwards.
TCCTCTTCCTCGAGTCCCCGCCCACGGACCCCGCCGCGTTCGACAAGGCGATCCGCTCCCAGCCGGCGGCGAGGGACCTCCTGGTCGCGGCCGACGCCGCCTTCGCGGCGTGCGACTTCGACGCCGAGTCGCTGCACGCCGCGCTCGTCGACGTCGGCGAGCGCCAGGGGCTGAACCTGCGCCGCACCCAGGCACCCGTCCGCGTCGCGGTCACCGGTCGGTCGATCGGCCCCCCGCTGTTCGAGTCGATGGCCATCCTCGGGCGCGACGAGGTGCGGCGCCGGATCGGCGCCGCGCTCCGCGACCTGGGCTGATGCTCCTCTGGCCCTTCAAGCTCGCGCTCAAGATCGTCGGCGTCGTCCTCGCCGTCGTGCTCGTCTACTTCGGGATCACGTTCGTCCAGGTGTGGCTGACGAGCAGGCAGAACAGCCCCCATCGCGCCGACGCCGCGATCGTCTTCGGCACCGCCGCCAACTACCTCACGCCCCGGGCCGACCTCAAGGCGCGCCTCGAGCGCGCGCTGTCGCTCTACGACGACGGGTTGGTCCCGATCGTGGCGGTGACGGGCGGCAAGCGGCCCGGCGACCGGTTCACCGAGGCGCAGATCTCCGCGGCGTGGCTCGAGGCGAGGGGCGTGCCCATGGCGAGCATCGTCGTCGGCAGCGGGGTGGACTCGTGGGACAACGTGCGAACGGTCTCGTCCCAGCTCAAGCAACAGGGCGTGAAGACGATGCTGGTGGTGACGGACTCGTTCCACGAGGACCGGGCGATGGCGATCGTCTCGTCGTTCGGCTTCTCGCCGTCGCCGACGCCCTCGCTGCACTCGCCCATCCGCGGGCTCGCGACGCTCGGCTACCTCATGAAGGAGACCGTCGCGGTCGGCGTCGGGCGGATCATCGGCTACGGGACGCTGTCGAGGATCGCCCACGGCTCGGCGCCCCTGCCGGGCGTGGTGGCCGGTCACCGATCCGGTCGGCTAGCCTCACGTCGCCCATTCGGGGGTGGTGTAATCGGCAACACGACAGGTTCTGGCCCTGTTATTGAGGGTTCGAGTCCTTCCCCCCGAGCGAGCCGGTCGTTCGAGAGTTCGACCGGATCTCGGCCCCATCGTCTAGTGGCCTAGGACACCACCCTCTCAAGGTGGCGACACGGGTTCGAATCCCGTTGGGGCTGCGAAGCAAAGTGCCTGTTCAGGGCACATTTCGCCGGTCCAGCAGCACAGCCCGAATCTAGGGTTGTCCATCCTTTTGTCCATCCTTTTTGGCACGGTCTCGGGTGTGGGCCGACCGTTGTGTGCCGGTGGGCT
>DATBQT010000166.1:0-1768 GCA_036560685.1 Acidimicrobiales bacterium | reverse complement strand
CTGGGCCGCGATCCCCTTCTACGTGCTGGTCGCCGTGGCTGTCGGGGTCCAGTACTTCCAGATGAGCCAGTTGAACCGGCGCAACCAGAACGTGTCGCAGATGTCGAGCCAGATGGTGATGTTCCAGCGGATCACGCCGATCCTGTTCGCGTACATCTACTTCATCGTCCCGGCCGCAGCCGTGATCTACATGATCGTGTCCTCGGCGATCCGAATCCTCACCCAGGACCTGATCTTCCGCTACGACACCAGCAGGCCCGCGGCCGCAGAGCGCTCGATACCCGCCGCGACCAGTGACGCCACGGATGACGTCAATCCTGACGGTAAAGTGACGCCTCCGACCGGGAGCCCCAACACCAACGGCGCGGCCAAGCCGCCTGCCGCCGCGTCGACACCTCCCGCGAGCAAGAACCCCGCTGCGGCAAAGCCGCCGACCCAGCCTCCGGCGCACCCGAGGTCCAGGGCGAAGAAGAAGAGAAAGGCGCGCTGACGATGGAGTGGGTCGAGATCACCGGGAAGACCGTGGAGGAAGCGACACGCAAGGCGCTGGACCAGCTCGGCGTGCTCGAGGGCGACGCGGAGATCGTCGTCGTCGAGGAGCCGAAGACGGGGCTGTTCGGCAGGGTTCGAGGCGAGGCACGCGTCCGTGCCCGCATCCGGCCCACCGGGCCACGCCCGAAGCGCTCGCGCCGTGGCCGGTCCGGCAAGGGGGGCTCGTCGCGCCCCGACTCCGCCGGCGCCAAGTCCCAGGACCGAGGCGATCGCCCCGAGCGCGCCGAGCGGCCCGCCGACCAAGAGGGCGGCCAGTCCTCACGGTCGAGGTCGCGTCGCCGTCGTGGCGGCTCACACCCGAGAGAGGCTGCTACGTCTGCCGTGGCCGTCAAGCAGGCGACGAAGTCGCCACAGAGAGAGGATGAGTCGATGGCCGAGGGGATGACGCTCGAAGAGCAGGGGGCAATCGGGAAGCAGTTCCTTGAGGGACTGACCGCGGCGTTCGGGATCCCGGCGACGGTCGAGGTGCGGCTGCTCGACGAGGAGACCGTCGAGCTCGCCGTGGACGGTGACGACCTCGGGATCCTCGTGGGCCCTCGCGGCACGACCCTCGCCGCGGTCCAGGAGGTCACGAGGACGGCCGTGCAGGCCAAGTGCCCGTCTCGGACCGACCGTATCCTCGTCGACGTCGCCCGCTACCGGGAGCGCCGCTCCAAGGCGCTGACGGAGTTCACCGCCACCGTCGCGGCAGAGGTCGTCGCGTCGGGTGAGGAGCGGCACCTCGAGCCGATGTCGCCCGCGGACCGCAAGGTGGTCCACGACGCCGCGACGGACATCGAAGGCGTCGAGACCCGCTCTGAGGGCGAGGACCCCGATCGCTTCGTGGTGATCAGCCCGGCGTAGCCGGCATGGACAGCCGCCTCATCGCGGTCCTGGAGCGCGCGAGGGAGCTCGGCTTCCTGGGTCCGGGCCCGATCAACGAGCACGTCGAGCACTCGCTCGCCTTCCTAGACGCGTGGGATGGCCTCTACGGCGCCGCCCCTGGGCGGCTCCTTGACCTCGGCGCCGGTGGCGGGGTCCCGGGTCTCGTGCTGGCGGCGAGCTGGAGTGGGACCGAGACGGTGCTCCTCGACGCCTCGGCGCGGCGGTGCGCCTTCCTCCTGGGCGCCGTCGAGGAGTTGGGAATCGCCGGCTCGGTCAGCGTGGTCGAGTCGAGGGCTGAGTTCGCTGCGCGTCGACCCGACCTCGAGCGTTCCTTCGACCTCGTGACCTCGCG
>DATBQT010000165.1:0-2340 GCA_036560685.1 Acidimicrobiales bacterium | reverse complement strand
CTCATACGGGTGCCACGAGAACTTCCTGGTGGACCGAGAGGTCCCGTTCGGCGACGTGGTCCGCGTCATGGTGCCCCACCTCGTCACGCGCATCCTGTACTGCGGCTCGGGGAAGGTGGGCGCAGAGACCGCGGGCGCGCGGTCCCGCGGCTCGACGTTCCAGCTCTCCCAGCGCGCCGAGTTCGTAGAAGAGGTCGTCGGCCTCGAGACCACGCTCAAGCGCCCGATCGTGAACACCCGCGATGAGCCGCACGGCGACCCGCGGCGCTACCGGCGGCTCCACATCATCGTCGGCGACGCCAACATGTCCCAGGTCGCGACGTTCCTCAAGCTGGGAACGACCGCCCTGCTGCTCGGCGCGCTCGAGGACATGGGGACCTCGGGGTTCCCAGAGCCCCCCGCTGACCCGGTGCGCACCATCCACGAGCTGTCGTGCGACCTGGACCTCACCGCGAAGTTCGAGCTTGCCGGTGGCGGGCGCAGCAGCGCGCTCGACGTGCAGACCGCGCTGTACGAGCTCGCCGAGCGCTACGTCGCACAGGGCGGCGCGGAGTGCGTCGGAGGCGACGACGAGGCGCGCGCCATCTTGGATCGTTGGTCGACGGCGCTCACCGCGCTTCGCAGCGACCCCGAGGACCTGGCCACGACGGTCGACTGGATCGCCAAGCGACGACTCGTCGAGGGCTACCAAGCCCGTCACGGCGCCGAGGACGGCGACCCGCGGCTCCACGTGCTCGACGTGCAGTACCACGACCTGCGACCGGAGCGGTGCCTCGCCGCGCGCGCGGGGCTCGAGGTGCTCGTGGATCCCGCCGACGCCAAAGCGGCGGTCACGCTGCCACCACGCGATACGCGCGCCTTCTTCCGGGGCATGTGCCTCACCAAGTTTCCCGATGAGATCGTGACCGCCAACTGGGACTCGCTCGTCTTTGATCTAGGCACAGATCCGCTTCGGCGCGTCCCTATGATGGATCCCCTAAGGGGCACCGCTGCGCACACCGAGGCGCTGCTGTCCCGGTGCGACACAGCGGCCCAGCTCCTAGATGAGCTCGGGTCGTAGACGGGGAGTAGTGATGGCAGAGCAAGAACAGAAGCGAAAGACAACCAAGGAGCGGCCGAAAGAGACCGTGGAAGAGGCCGACGCGGTCCCAGCGGAGCGCGCCGACCGGTTGAAGGCCGACCTCGACGACCTGTTGGACGAGATCGACGAAGTCCTCGAGGACAACGCAGAGGAGTTCGTCCGCAACTACGTCCAAAAGGGCGGGGAGTAGTGGCGCTGCCGCTCTTCCATCCCTCGAGCGATCCAGGCCCCGACTTCGCAGCGCTGGTCAGGCGAACCGGCGGCGAGCTGCCGGTCGCACAGGACAACGGCCTGAACATCGCGCACGCGACGACCGTCGTTGCCCTCAAGTTCGCCGACGGCGTCGTGATGGCCGGTGACCGCCGCGCGACCGCCGGCAGCGTCATCGCGCACCGCTCGATGGAGAAGGTGTTCCCCGCCGATCGGTTCTCGGCGGTCGCGATCTCCGGCTCCGCGGCGATGGCGACAGAGATGGTCCGGCTCTTCCAGGTGCAGCTCGAGCACTACGAGAAGGTCGAGGGCATGGCGCTCTCCCTCGAGGGCAAGGCGAACCAGCTGGCCCAGATGGTGCGCACGAACCTCGGCATGGCGATGCAGGGCTTCGTCGTCATCCCGCTGTACTGCGGATACGACGTCACGAGGGGCGAGGGTCGCATCTTCGACTACGACGCGGCGGGCGGTCGCTACGAGGAGGCCGACTTCCAGACGATCGGCTCGGGTGGGCTGTACGCGCGCACCACGATCCGCCTCGGCTATCGCGACGCGCTCCCGTTCGACGACGCGATCGACCTCGCGATCCTCTCTCTGTACGAAGCGGCCGACGAGGACAGCGCGACAGGCGGGCCCGACTCGGTCAGGGGGATCTACCCCGCGGTGGCCACGGTGACCGCACGCGGCTACGAGCGGCTGAGCGACGAGGACGTGGCGGCCCGGTTCGACGCGATCATCGTGCGCCGTCGTGCGGCCAAGGGGAACGCGGAGGGCACGCTGCGATGACGATGCCGTACTACGTCGCCCCAGAGCAGGTGATGAAGGACCGCGCCGAGTACGCGCAGAAGGGCATCGCCCGGGGCCGCTCACTGGTAGCCACCACGTACGCCCAGGGCATCGTCATCGTCGCCGACAACCCGTCGCGGTCGCTCCACAAGATCAGCGAGATCTACGACCGCATCGCCTTCGCCGGGGTGGGCAAGTACAACGAGTTCGACCAGCTGAGGGTCTCGGGCATCCGGCACGCCGACACCAAGGGGTACGCCTAC
>DATBQT010000164.1:0-12194 GCA_036560685.1 Acidimicrobiales bacterium | reverse complement strand
TAGTTCTGCAGGGTGACCGTGGCCCAGGTGTGGTTCTCCGCTTTGATCTTCACGCGCTCCTTGGCCTCGACCGCCTGGTGCGTCCCGTCGGACCACCGTCTGCCGTCGAGTGTCCGACCCGTGAACTCGTCGATGATCTTCACTTCTCCGCCGTCGACGAGGTAGTCCTTGTCGCGGTGGTAGAGCTCCTTTGCCATCAGCGCCTGGATGAGATGGTGGACGTAGTTCGTCGCCACCGCGTCGTAGAGGTTGGTGACCCCGAGCGCCTTTTCGACCTTCGCGATGCCGTCCTCGGTCGGCGCGACCTGTCGCTTCTCCTCGTCGACCTCGTAGTCGGTGTCCCGGTTGAGCCCCCGCACGATCGAGGCGAACTGGTAGTACAGCTGGGCCGCGTCGTCGGACGGCCCAGAGATGATGAGCGGGGTACGGGCCTCGTCGATGAGGATCGAGTCGACCTCGTCGACGATCGCGTAGACGTGCCCGCGCTGGACCATCTCCTCACGGGTCCTCGCCATGTTGTCGCGCAGGTAGTCGAAGCCGAACTCGGTGTTGGTGCCGTAGGTGACGTCGCACTCGTAGGCCTCGCGCTTGAGCGCGGGGTCGGCGACGTCGGGGCCAACCCTGCCCACCGTGATGCCGAGGAATTGGTGGAGCTTGCCCATCCACTCGGAGTCACGGGTTGCGAGGTAGTCGTTGACCGTGACGATGTGGACGCCGCGCTGTGCGAGCGCGTTGAGGTAGACCGGCAGCGTCGAGACGAGCGTCTTGCCCTCGCCGGTCTTCATCTCGGAGATCCAGCCGAAGTGCAGCGCCATGCCGCCCATCAGCTGGACGTCGTAGTGGCGCTGCCCGAGGACCCTCGTGCCGGCCTCGCGCACGACGGCGAAGGCCTCGACCAACAGGTCGTCGATCGTCTCGCCCTTGGCCAGGCGCTCTCGGAACTCGACGGTCTTGGCGGCCAGCTGGTCGTCGGTGAGCGCCTGCATCGCGGGCTCGAGCGCCGAGATGGGCGGGACGAGCTCGGCGAGCTGCTTGACCCGCTTGCCCTCACCCGCTCGTAGGAACTTCTCGAAGACGCCCATGGGCGGCTGATCCTACCGGTGAGCCTCTCTCCGACTTGCTGGACTGCGCACGGCTGACCTGGTCTTTGACCCCACACTCGCCTGCTGCAGGGCTCACGGATGGCCTCTGGCCACGACCGCTTTCCCCCGTCGCTCTCCTCGGGGAGGATCCCCTCGGACAGGCAGGACTTACCTCTAAGCCGCACCATGCTCAGCGACCACAAGTCGCCTTACGTGGGTCGTTTCGCCTGCGACTGGCATCGACTTTCAACCACAGACCCGCACGCAGCCCACGCGAATCGTAGACGGAGACGGGTCAGGCCCGGTCCCGTCGCGACCGCTCGACGGACGTGACGACCAGCACCGCGGCGAGGCGCACGGCCAGGATGGCGGCGGCCAGGGGCAGCAGGAGCCTCGCTGGTCCCCTCGTCGTCGCCACGGCGAAGCGCAGCGCGCTGCGGTGGTGCGCAACCTGCATGCGGTAGGGGGCGGCGCGGCGAGACACGCCCTCGACGTGGGTGACGACGGCCGACGGCGCGGTCCCGACCTGGCTGCCGGCGAGGCGCGCGCGCCAGCAGAGGTCCATGTCCTCGGCGAACATGAAGTAGCGCTCGTCGAATCCGCCGAGGAGCTCGAACAGGTCCCGTCGGACGATGAAGCACGACCCCGAGACCCAGTCCGCGGAGCCGTCCGGTGCGGCCCCCGCCTCGCGGTAGCGCGACGTGAAGGGGTTCGTCGGCCACATGCGGCCGAGGGTCGCATGGCCGACCGCATCGACCACCGAGGGGAAGCGGCGCACCGACGGGTAGGTCGCGCCGGACTCGTTGAGGATCGTGGGGCCGCAGATCCCCCACGACGGGTGCGCCTCGAGCGCGCCGACGAGCTCGTCGAGCGCGCCGTCGTGCAGGACCACGTCGGGGTTTGCAACGACCACCAGCTCGACGTCCTCGAGCGCGGCGACGCCGCGATTGGCGCCGGCGCCGAAGCCGAGGTTCCGGCCGGGCTCCACGAGCACCACGTCTGCTGCGCGGTCGCCGAGCGCGTCGCGCGACGCGCCCCCGCCGGCGTTGTCGACGACGACGATGCGCTTGACTCCCGCGCGAAGGACGGAGTCGACCGCGCCGAGGAGGTGGGCCCCCGCGTTGTAGTCCACGATGACGCAGCCGACGCGCGCCGGCGACGGGCCGCGAGTGGTCACAGGCTCCGCGTGAAGCGGAATCGCACGAGCGCCCGCAGCGCGCCGAACCCGTCGCGCCAGGTGATCTTCTTGCCCTCGTGGAACTCCCTGCCGGCGTAGCTGATCGGCACCTCGACGATGTCGTAGCCCTGCCGCAGCACCTTCGCGGTGATCTCCGGCTCGAAGTCGAACCGGTCCGAGACGACGTGGATCGGCTCGAGCACCCGGCGGTCGAAGAGCTTGTAGCAGGTCTCCATGTCGCCGAGCCGCTTCGCGTAGAGCACGCTCGTGACCACGGAGAGGAACTTGTTGCCGAGCCAGTGGAGCCCCGACATGTTCTGGCCCTTGCCGGCGAAGCGGTTCCCGTAGGCGACGAGCGCGGTGTGCGACAGCACCGGGACGAGCAGCCCGCGCCAGTCGGACGGGTCGTACTCCAAGTCGGCGTCCTGGACGATGACGAGGTCGCCGGTCGCCGACGCCAGGCCGGTCCGAAGCGCGGCACCCTTGCCCTTGTTCACGCCGTGGCTGATGACCCTGACCCTCGGGTCGTCGATGCCGGAGAGCACCTTGGCAGTGTCGTCACTCGACCCGTCGTCGACGATGACCAGGTCGACCTTGAGCGGAAGGTCGACGAGCAGGCAGCGTGAGACGATCTCCTTGACGGTCGCCTGCTCGTTGAACACCGGCATCAGCACGGTCAGCGTCTTGTACTCGACAGGCGGAAGTGTGCGCTCGCGCATCCCTGCTCCTCGTGCGGATCGCTCAAGGGTATCGAACGGGGCGACGCCCTCAATGCCTAGCTGCGAACGGTGCGGAAGTGCTCGATCGTTCGCGCGAGCCCCGTCTCGAGTGGAACCGACGGTGACCACCCGAGAAGCGACGCCGCGAGGGCGATGTCGGGGCGGCGCCGCGACGGGTCGTCCGTTGGCAGGTCACGGTGCACGATGTCCGACGTCGAGCCCGTCGCCTCGAGGACCCTCTTGGCGAGCTCGAGCACGGTCAGCTCGGCGGGGTTGCCGAGGTTCACCGGACCTGTCTCGTGCGAGTCGAGGAGCGCGAGCAGGCCGGCGACGAGGTCGTCGACGTAGCAGAGGCTCCGGGTCTGCGAGCCGTCGCCGTAGACCGTGAGTGGCTCTTTGTCGAGCGCTTGGACGATGAAGTTGGACACCACCCGGCCGTCACCGGGGGCGAGGCGAGGTCCGTAGGTGTTGAAGATCCTTGCGATCCCGACGTCGGTGCCCAGGGCGCGGTGATGCGCCATCGTGAGGGCCTCTCCGAACCGCTTCGACTCGTCGTAGACGCTCCTCGGCCCGACGGGGTTGACGTTGCCCCAGTAGTCCTCGCGCTGTGGGTGGACCTCGGGATCGCCGTAGACCTCACTCGTCGACGCCTGCAGGAACCTCGCACCGCTCCCCTCGGCGAGCTCGAGGAGGTGCCTCGTGCCGTCGCTGCCGACGGCGAGCGTCTCGAGCGGCAGGGCCAGGTACTGGGGCGGCGACGCCGGCGAGGCCAGGTTGCACACCGCGTCGACCGCCCCGTCGACGCGGACGCCCGACGAGACGTCGCCCTCGATGAAGGTGAACCTCGTCTGCGAGCCGAGGTGCGCGACGTTGGACCTCGACCCCGTGCACAGGTTGTCGACGGCGATGACCTCGTCGCCTCGGGCACAGAGCGCGTCGCAGAGGTGCGAGCCAAGGAAGCCCGCCCCACCCGCGACGACGACCCTCACGAGCGGCCGATGCCCGAGTACGAGAAGCCGAGGCGGTGCAGCGGACCGCTGTCGAGCAGGTTGCGCGCGTCGACGATCGCCGGCGACGCGACGAGCTGGCGCACCTTGGCGAAGTCGAGCCACCGGAACTCCTGCCACTCGGTGAGCAGGGCGACGGCGTGCGCGCCGCTCACCGCCTCGTAGGGACCGTCGAACACCTCGAGGTGCGCGAGGTCGGCCAGGTCGACGTCGGTGGAGTTGACGGTGGGGTCGAACGCGCGGATCGTCGCGCCCTTCTCGGCCAGCATCCTCGTGATCGACACGGCCGGCGAGTCACGACGGTCGCCGGTGTTGGCCTTGAACGAGAGGCCGAGCACGCCGATCGTCCGGCCCTCGAGCGTCCCACCCGCGGCGACAGAGACCTTGTCGACGACGCGGCGCATCTGGTCCTCGTTCCCCGTGATGGCGCCGCGGACGATCGAGACGTCGTAGCCGGCGGACTTCGCGATCGCGACGAGCGCGGTCGTGTCCTTCGGGAGGCACGATCCACCCCACCCGGGACCGGGACGGAGGAACTCGAAGCCGATCCGCTTGTCGTAGCCGATGCCCAGCACCAGGTCCAAGACGTCCGCGCCGACCGCCTCGCACAGCCCGGCCATCGTGTTGATGAACGTGAGCTTGGTGGCGAGGAACGCGTTCGAGGCGTACTTGATCAGCTCCGAGGTCGTGGCGTCGGTGATGACGATCGGCGCACCCGAGTCGCTGAACAGCTCCGCGACGCGAGCAGCGGCCTCTCTGTCGTCGGCCCCGACCACCACGCGGTCGGGGCTCAGCGAGTCGGCGACCGCCGTGCCCTCACGGAGGAACTCGGGATTCGAGACGACGATGACGTCCGGGCGGCCGACGACTCGCTCCACGAGCCCGACCGTGCCCACCGGGACGGTTGACTTGTTCACGATGATCGCGTCGTCGGCGAGGTGCGGGGCGATCTCCGCGGCCGCTGCCGTGATGTACGACAGGTCCGCGGAGCCGTCGGCGGACTGGGGGGTCTCGACGCACAGGAAGACGAACTCGGCGCCCACGACGGCCTCGGCCGCGCTGCGAACGGCGCGGAGGCGTCCCGTCGAGAACCCCTCCTTCAGCATCTCTTCGAGCCCATGCTCGACGATGGGCGAGGTGCCCTGGCGCAGCGCGTCGAGCCGGCGGTCGTCGCGCTCCGCGATGACGACGATGTGGCCGTGGTGGCTCAGCACCGCGGCGGTGGGCAGCCCGACGTATCCCGCGCCGATGACGGCCACGCGCCGCACGCCGGCCTTCGGCATCGGAGCACGATCAGCGTTCGGCACGGGCACTCTCCTGTGTGATGGCGGAAACGAGGCGTCGCATCGCCTCCTGCCACGGTGGCAACAGATCGTATCCCTCGGCCATGAGCCGACCCGCGGACAGCACCGAGTTGGCGGGCCTCGGCGCCAGGGGCTGGGGGTCGAGCTCCGCGGTCGTGATCGCCGACACCGTGTCGGGGTCACCACCGGCGGCAGCCACGACGTCGCGCACGAGACCGAACCACGTCGTCTCGCCGGCGTTGGTCAGGTGCACGATCCCCCCTGGGCGCTCGCGCACCAGTGTCACGATGCCGGCGGCGAGGTCAGCCGCGAACGACGGGCACCCCCGCTGGTCGTTGACAAACCGAAGCGGTTCGCCCTTCTTCGCGCGGTCCACCGCGAGCTTCACGATGTTGCGGCCGTGGAATCCGGCCACCCAGGACACCCGTGCGATCGTCGCCTCGCCGGGACACGCGAGCTCGCCACCAAGCTTGGAGTCGCCGTAGACCGAGCGCGGGCCGGTCGGGTCGTCCTCCAGGTAGCCCGACGCCTTCGTGCCGTCGAAGACGTAGTCGGTCGAGGTGTAGATGAGGTGCGCCCCGACTCGGGCGGCCGCGTCCGCCACGTTCCTCGTGCCGGTCGTGTTGACGGCGCGCGCGAGCTCGGGCACCTCTTCAGCGCGGTCCACCGCCGTGAACGCAGCGAGGTGGACCACGACGTCGGGCTTGGTCGCCGCGACGAGCGCGGTGACGGCCTCCGGGTCCTCGATCGCGAGCTGTGCGTGCGTCGTCGCCACGACGTCGAACTCGCCCTCGTGCACCGGCTTGCCGCCGAGCAGTGCGCTCGATGTCCCGCCGACGGGCGTGCGGCCCGCCAGCGCGTCAACGAGGTCGGTGCCCACCTGGCCGGATGCACCGGTGACCAAGACGCGCATCAGCTGGCAGCCTTGCCCCAGTTCTCCTCGACGACGGGCGCGCGGTCGCGAAGCGGCTCCCACCACGCACGGTTGTCCGCGTACCACGACACGGTCTCGGCGATGCCGTCCTCGAACATGATCGACGGCTCCCAGCCGAGCTCGGTGCGGATCTTGGTGATGTCGAGCAGGTAGCGCCGGTCGTGGCCGGGGCGGTCGGGCACGATCGTCTTCAGCGAGCTCGGCTTGTCGAGCGCCCCGAGGACGGCGTCGGCGATCTCCTCGATCGTCTTCTCGACGCCTGAGCCGACGTGGTAGGTCTCGCCGATCCGGCCGCGCTCGAGCACCGCCTCGATCGCCGTGCAGTGGTCCAGCACGTGGAGCCACTCGCGGCGGTTCTGCGTCGAGGCGTACAGCGGGATCGGCATGTCGTCGATCGCCTTGGTCACGAAGACCGGGATCACCTTCTCGGGGAACTGGTAGGGCCCGTAGTTGTTCGAGCAGTTCGTGATCGTGATCGGGAGGTCGAAGGTCTCGAAGTAGGCCCGAACCGCATGGTCGCCGCCGGCCTTGGCGGCGTTGTAGGGCGTGCGCGGTCGGTACGGGCTGTCCTCGGTGAACGCCGAGTCGCTGTCGAGGTCCATGTCCCCGTAGACCTCGCAGGTCGAGATGTGGTGGAACCTCGTCACCTCGGCGCGCCGCGCGGCCTCGAGCATCGTCTGGGTCCCGAGGACGTTCGTCGAGAAGAACCGGCCCGGGTCGAGGATGGCGAGCGAGTTGTGCGACTCCGCGGCGAAGTTCACGATCGTGTCGATGCCGAAGTCCTTGATGGTGCGCTCGGCGGTGTCCATGTCGCGGATGTCGCCGTGCACGAACGACGAGCGGCTTGCGACCCCGTCGAGGTTGGCGCGGATGCCCGCGTAGGTGAGCGCGTCATAGGCGACGACGACGTCATCGGGGTGCTGCTCGACCCAGTACCGAACGAAGTTCGAGCCGATGAACCCTGCACCGCCAGTCACGAGGAGCCGCATGCGGGCGATGCTACTCGTGAGGCCCTGCGTGACCTGTGCCCGCGGCACGCACGTGCACGACGTCTCCGGCCGTCACCACTCGGCTCCCCGCGTCGGTCCGCACGACGAGGTGACCCTCGTCGGTGAGCGCTGTGGCGACGCCGGTGAACGCGTCACCGGACAGCTCGACGCGCACGTCGCGACCGATCGTGACGAGCGCCGCGCGGTAGTCACCGAGGAGGCGCGCGCGGCCCTCCGACGCGCCGAGCTGCTCGGCCCTCGGCGACAGCCGCGCGAGGTAGGCGTCCAGCAGCTCGTCGCGTCCCACGGTCGTCCCGGTCTCGTCCTGGATGCAGGTTGCCCCGACGCCGGTGGGGCCCGACCACGTGAGGTTGACGCCGAGCCCTACGACGACCGCGACGCTCCCGTCCTGTGCCTCGGCGCCGTCGGTCTCCGCCAGGATCCCGCCGAGCTTGCGGTCCGAGACGACGAGGTCGTTGGGCCACTTGAGGCCGACCTCGAGCGATGCCGCGTCGCGACACGCCTCGAGCGCACCGAGCGCGACGGCGACGGTCGCGAGGTGGCGAAGCGGGGCGTCGAGGGCGACGCGCAGCAGCACCGAGCACAGCAGACCCGACCGCGGTGGCGCCTGCCACTCGCGCTCGAGGCGTCCGCGTCCGCGGAGCTGGAAGTCCGCGACCGCGACGGTCTTGTCCGGCGCGCCGTCCCGCGCCGCGGCCGCCAGCCAGTCGTTGGTGGAGTCGACCTCTTCGAATCGATGGATGGTGAAGGGCGACGTCGGCACGGGCGAGACCCTAGGGTTCTCGTGCCACCCGGCCCGGGTCGCGTCCCAGGAGGAATGACGGTGCTCGACAAGGTCCTCATCGCGAACCGCGGCGAGATCGCGGTGAGGGTCATCCGCACGTGTCGCGACCTGGGCATCGCGACGGTCGCGGTGTACTCCGAGCTGGATCGCGACGCGCTGCACGTTCGGCTCGCCGACGAGGCGTTCGCGCTCGGGGGCAGCACCGCGCAGGAGAGCTACCTCAACACCGAGCGGATCATCGAGGTCCTCACCGAGAGCGGCGCCGACGCGGTCCATCCCGGCTACGGGTTCTTCTCGGAGAACACCGACTTCGCCCGTGCCGTCACCTCCATCGGCGTCACCTTCATCGGGCCGTCGCCGGAGTCGATCGAGGTCATGGGCGACAAGATCTCGTCACGCCTCGCCGCCGAGCGCGCGGGCGTCGCGACGGTGCCCGGCCGCTCCGAGCCGTTGACAGGACCGAACGAGGTCGTCGACTTCGGCACCGAGTTCGGATGGCCCGTCGCGATCAAGGCCGCCTTCGGCGGCGGCGGCAGGGGCATGAAGGTCGTCCACGCCCCCGACGAGGCGGCCGAGGCGCTCGACGCAGCGGCACGGGAGGCGCTGGCGTACTTCGGGCGCGCCGAGTGCTACGTGGAGCGCTACCTGACGTGGCCACGCCACATCGAGGTCCAGGTCCTCGCCGACGCCCACGGCACGACTCTGTGGCTCGGGGAGCGCGACTGCTCCAGCCAGCGGCGCCACCAAAAGCTGATCGAAGAGAGCCCCGCATCCGGGCTCACCGACGAGCAGCGCGCCGCCATGGGGGCCGCGGCCGTCAAGGTGTCGCAGGCCTGCGGGTACGTCAACGCGGGCACCGTGGAGTTCCTCTTCCAGGACGGCGACTTCTACTTCCTCGAGATGAACACGCGCCTCCAGGTCGAGCATCCCGTCACCGAGCTCGTCACCGGGCTCGACCTTGTCGAGTGGCAGCTGCGGATCGCGGCCGGCGAGCCCCTCACGTTCTCGCAGTCCGACCTCGTCACGATGCGGCGCGGCCACGCGATCGAGGTGCGGGTGAATGCCGAGGACCCGTCGGGCGGACGGTTCTTGCCCTCGCCCGGCACGATCCGCCGGTTCGACGCGCCGGCCGGCCCGGGCGTGCGCGTGGACGCCGGCTACGGCTCGGGGGACACGGTCAGCCAGTTCTACGACAACCTGATCGCGAAGGTCGTCACGTGGGGCGCTGACCGCGAGCAGGCGCGGCGCCGGATGCTGCGAGCGCTCGACGAGACGCGCATCGACGGGGTCGCGACGACCATCCCGGCCGACGTGGCGATCCTGTCGCATCCCGACTTCGTCGCCGGCGAGCACTCGACCAAGTGGGTCGAGGAGCGCCTCGACTTCGGGTCGGTCGCACCCATCACCTGGCCCGGCGAGTCGGACGACGACGGTCGCGTGCGCCGATCGGTCACCGCCGAGGTCGGCGGCCAGCGTTACGAGGTCGACCTCTGGCTCCCCGCCGGGAACCTCGGCGGGTCGGGAGCGTCGAAGCCGTCGCGGCGCACGACGCACGCCGGCGTGACCGGGGGCGGGACGGGCGAGGTCACCGTGCCGATGCAGGGCACGGTGGTGAAGGTCCTCGTCGCTGCGGGCGACGCCGTCGAGGAAGGCCAGACCGTGGTGATCCTGGAGGCCATGAAGATGGAGAACTCCGTCGCGGCGGACCGCGCCGGCACCATCGCCGAGGTCCGCGTGACGGCGGGTGACTCCGTGGGCGCGGGCGACGTCGTCGCGGTGGTGGCGTGACCTCCGCTGCGACGGCCACCGCGGCGGTCCGCGACGCGACGGCGTCGCTGGTCGCGCTCAGCCACGATCTCCACGCCCATCCCGAGACGGCGTTCGAGGAGCACCACGCCGTCGCCGAGGTGACACAGACGCTCGAGGCCGCGGGCTTCGACGTGCAGCGAGGCCCCTTTGGCCTCGAGACGGCGTTCATCGCAACGCACGGGAGCGGGCCCGTGCGCATCGGGCTGTGCGCCGAGTACGACGCGCTCCCCGACGTCGGCCACGCCTGCGGGCACAACATCATCGCTGCGAGCTCGGTCGGGGCGGGGATCGGCCTCGCGTCGGTCGCCGACGAGATCGGGGCGACCGTCATCGTCCTCGGCACGCCCGCCGAGGAGGGGGGCGGCGGCAAGATCCTCATGCTCGAACAGGGCGCGTTCAACGGCCTGGACGTCGCGATGATGATCCACCCATGGCCCTACGACCGGCTCGAGGCCACCTGCCTCGCCGTCGACCACTTCGACGTGCGGTTCGCGGGCTACGAGGCGCACGCGTCGGCATCGCCGTGGGCCGGCGTCAACGCCGCCGACGCGATGACCATCTCGCAGGTCGCCATCGGCCTCTTGCGCCAGCAGCTCCGCCCGGGCGACCAGATCCACGGCATCGTGACGTCGGGTGGCTCCGCGGCGAACATCATCCCGGCGCTCGTCACCGGGCGGTTCATGTGCCGCAGCCTCGACGCGACGGGCCTCGTCGCGCTCCGCGCGCGTGTCGACGCGTGCTTCGAGGCCGGCGCGAGGGCGACCGGCGCCACCGTCGAGTTCGAAGAGGTGGGTCGCCCCTACTCGCACATGGTCACGGACCAGGTGCTCAAGGCCTCCTACCGGCACCACGCAGAGGCGCTCGGCCGGAGCTTCGGGGCCGACGAGGAGCCCTCCCCCACGATCTCGACGGACATGGCCAACGTGTCGCTGCAGGTGCCGACGATCCACCCGCTCCTCGGCATCGAGGCGAACGGCTCGGTCAACCACCAGCCCTCCTTCGCGGCGGCATGCGCGACGCCGTCGGCGGATCGAGCGGTCGTCGACGGCGCGATCGCCCTCGCGCTCACCGGGATCGACGTGGCGACCGACGCGTCACTCCGCGCCCGACTCGGCGAGGCGCTCGCGGGCCGCTAGCCCCCGGGTCGGTAGGAGCCGAAGACGCCGCGGAGCACGTCGGCCACCTCACCCAGCGTCGCGCGACGCGACAGGGCGGCGCGCATGGGGACGAGCAGGTTCTGGGTGCCCCGCGCCGCGGCTTCCACGTCCGCGAGGGCGCTCGCCACCGCCTCGTGGTCGCGCTCCTTCTTCAGCCGTGTCACGCGCTCGGTCTGGGCGGCCTGGAGCCTCGCGTCCGCAGGGAACACATCGGGCGACTCCGCGGTCGCGTCCACGAACCGGTTGACGCCGACGACGAGGCGCTCCACGGCATCCACGCGCTTCGCGTCGGCGTAGGCGGCGGCCTCGATCTCGCCTTGCAGGTAGCCCGCCTCGATCGCCGCGACCGCGCCGCCGCGGCGGTCAATCTCGTCGAGGTAGACCGTGGCGCGCCGCTCGACCTCGTCGGTCAGCGACTCGACGAAGAACGAGCCGCCGAGCGGGTCGGCGGTGTCGGCGACGCCGGACTCGAACCCGAGGATCTGCTGGGTCCTGAGCGCGAGCTTCGCGGCGCGCTCCGTCGGGAGCCCGAGCGCCTCGTCGAAGCCGTTGGTGTGCAGGCTCTGGGTCCCACCCATGACCGCGGCGAGCGCCTGGACGGTGACGCGGACGACGTTGTTCTCCGGCTGCTGGGCGGTGAGCGTCGAGCCGCCCGTCTGGGTGTGGAACCGCAGCATCGTCGAGCGAGGGTCCTTCGCGTCGAACCGGTCGACCATGATGCGCGCCCACATCCGCCTCGCGGCGCGGAACTTCGCGACCTCCTCGAACAGGTTGTTGTGTGCGTTGAAGAAGAAGCTCAGCCTCGGCGCGAAGTCGTCGACGGCGAGCCCCGCGGCGAGTGCGGCCTCCACGTACGCGATCCCGTCGGCGAGCGTGAACGCGATCTCCTGGACCGCCGTCGATCCGGCCTCCCTGATGTGGTAGCCCGAGATCGAGATCGTGTTCCAGTTGGGCAGGTGCTCGGCGCAGTACGAGAACGTGTCGGTGACGAGGCGCATCGAGGGCCGAGGCGGATAGATGTAGGTGCCCCTCGCCACGTACTCCTTCAGGATGTCGTTCTGGATCGTGCCGCGCAGCGACGCGCCCGCGACCCCCTGCTCCTCGGCCACGAGCTCGTACAGCAAGAGCAACGTCGAGGCCGTCGCGTTGATCGTCATCGAGGTCGTGACCTCGTCGAGCGGCAGGCCCGCCAGCAAGAGGCGCATGTCGTC
>DATBQT010000163.1:0-10661 GCA_036560685.1 Acidimicrobiales bacterium | reverse complement strand
CCGAGGTCCCTGCGCATGAGAGCGTGTCAGCGGCCCGCTCCGCCCAGCGCACCACGGAAGCCGCGTCGGGCCGTGCCCCGGGCGCGTCACAAGCTCCCCCGAGCGGATCGCCGATCGCGAGCACGCCGGTCTCCAGCACCGCCGAGGCCCCTCCGTCGAGCCCCGAGGCTCGGCCGGACCCCGCGATGACCCATGCGGAGGGCACGCCCAGAGAGGAAGTCGCCCCCTCCGTCCCCGGGCCCACCAGCGTCCCGGGCGACGAGGCAGTCTCGGCCCCTCCCGATCCGGTCGTTCCCCCGGAAGGCGGGCTTCGGCGACCTGCGCACGCCGCCAGGGACCTCCCCGGTGCCGCCGACCTGCAGGCGCCAGCACCGGACCGCGCCGATCGGCAACCGCGGCCGCTTCCGCGGCTGATCGCCGTCGCCAACCAGAAGGGCGGCGTCGGCAAGACGACGACCACCGTGAACCTGGGCGCCAGCCTGGCGCTGTTCGGCTACCGCGTCTTGGTGGTGGACCTGGATCCACAGGGCAATGCAACCACTGGTCTCGGGGTGGACGCGCGCGGATTCCAGCACTCGATGTACGACGTCCTGCTCAACGACATGCCCATGGTGGACTGCATCGAGCCGGTCGGCATCGAGAACCTCTTCGTCGCGCCGGCAACCCTCGACCTCGCCGGCGTCGAGCAGGAGCTGTTCAGCGCGCTCAGTCGCGAGCTGCGGCTCAAGCGGGCGCTGGCGACGGTCGTCGACGACTACGACTTCATCTTCGTGGACTGCCCGCCCTCGCTCGGGCTGATCACGATCAACGCCTTCGCGGCGGCGACGGAGATCCTCGTGCCCGTCCAGTGCGAGTTCTACGCGCTCGAGGGGCTCACCCAGCTCCAGCGCATCGTCTCGCTCGTGCAGCGCAACCTCAACGAGGCGCTCGAGATCACGACCGTCGTCCTCACGATGTACGACGCGCGCACCAGGCTCTCCGAGGACGTCGCCAACGAGGTCCGGCGCCACTTCCCCGGCCAGGTCCAGGGCACGGTCATCCCGAGGACCGTCCGACTCTCCGAGGCGCCGTCGTTCGGCCAGCCGATCACGACGTTCGACCCGGCGTCCAAAGGCGCGAGGGCGTACAAGGCCCTCGCCAGGGAGGTGAGCGATGGCGCGCAGAAGCGGGCTAGGTAAGGGGCTCCAGGCCCTCATCCCCGGCGAGCAGCCGGTGGACGGGGCACCCGACGGCGTCGAGCTGCTGCTCGTGCCGCTCGAGTCGATCCGGCCGAACCCATTCCAGCCGCGGGCCCACTTCGACGACGACGAGCTCGGCGAGCTGGCGAGCTCGATCAAGGAGGTCGGCGTCCTCCAGCCGGTGCTGGTTCGCCCCGTCCTGGGCCAGGACGGCGCCTACGAGCTGATCGCCGGGGAGCGGCGCTGGCGCGCCGCGCGCCGAGCCGGGCTCGAGGTGATCCCTGCGATCGCCCAGGACCGCACGACCGACCTGCACAGCCTCGAGGCCGCCCTCATCGAGAACCTCCACCGCTCCGACCTCAACGCCCTCGAGGAGGCGGCTGCCTACCAGCAGCTGATCGACGAGTTCGATCTCACCCACGAGCAGGTCGCCGAGCGCGTGAGCCGGAGCCGCACGGGGGTCACGAACACCCTTCGGCTGCTCGCGCTGCCCGGCACGATCCAGCGGGCGGTGGTCGAGGGTCGGCTGACGGCTGGCCACGCGAGGGCGCTCCTCTCCATCGAGGACGTCTCGACCATGGAGGCGGCGGCCGCACGTGTCGAGGCCGAGGGGCTGAGCGTGCGCGCCACCGAGGAGCTCGTGCGGCGCATGGCGGCGCCGCCCAAGCCCGAGCCGGCGCCCGAGGCGCCCGCGGCGACACGCGACCCCGCGATGCCCGACGCGGGGATCGCCGAGCTCGAGCACCTGCTAGAGCGGCACCTGGACACCCGCGTCAAGGTCGACCTCAAGGGCCGCCGGGGCCGCGTGATGATCGAGTTCGCCGACCTCGACGACCTCGAGCGCATCTACCGGGCCGTCACGGGCGCAGCCTCCCCGGCCTGAGCCCCCTGGTGGGGCGTCGAGAACGGGTTGAGTGTTTTCCCCAGCCTGTGGCTGAGGTTGTGGGTTTTCACACTGAGGACCCTGAACCGTCACGCTGGATCGGACCGGCGGCGCTCGCCGCGGACGTCGGCCACGCGCACGTCGACGGGCTGTCGCCGGTCGTTTACCTGCGCGCAACTCTCGCGGAACGAGGCGCCACGATGGCCCGCTGAAGTTTCTTCAGTCGGTCAGTGCGTAGGGCCAGCCCACCACTCGAGGGCGAGCGCGAGGGACTCCGCGAGCTGGGCGGCGCGCTCGACGACGCGCGGGAGCGGCCCGACCTCGACCACCGTGGCCGGCATCGAGCTCTCGCGAAGGACCGGCAGCGTCATCCCGCGCGTGGCGCCCGGGAGCCCGAGCGCGTGGCCCGCACGCTCGGCGATCGCGTCGGCGAGGCGGTGCCCCGACGGCGACTCGCTCCGATCCGAGGCGAAGTACAGGGCCGTGGCGGCGCTCGCGCCGGGGTCGAGGCGCACGACGACCAGGCAGGTCGCCCCCGTCGCGTTGGCCGCACCGGCGAGCGGGCCCTCGTCGTGCTCGGTCACGACCGAGCAGGCAGCCCCCCGGGCCCGCAGCCCGCGGGCCGTGGCCTCGACCACCGCGTCGAGCCCGCCGGCCTGCCCGAGCGCCACGCGCATCGTCGACAGCGCCCCTCTGCCGTGGCGCAGCTCGGTGCGCTCCTTCACCTCGTTCACCAGCGTGGAGCGCGGGTGGCGCACCGCGAGGCGATGCAGCTCGCCCAGCGTCTTGAGCCCGGCGATCCCGTCGACCGCGACGCCCGCATCGTGCTGGAACGCCTCGACCGCCGCCCCCGTGGCAGGCCCGAAGATCCCGTCGACGCGGCCGGGGTCGAAGCCGAGGGCGGCGAGCCGCTCCTGGAGCTCGGCGACGTCGTCGCCGCGCAGCAGGGGAGCGGACGTGCTGAGCACGCGGTCGCCCAGGCGATGGCCCGCCTCGACCAGGCGCTCCCAGGTGAGCGAGCCGACGATCCCGTCGATCCGCAGCCCGCGGCGCCGCTGGAAGGCCTCGACCGCCGCGCGGGTGGAGGGGCCGAACGCCCCGGGGTCGTCGCCATCGGGGACGTGGCCGAGGGTCGCGAGCCGCTCTTGGACGTCGCGCACGGCCGCGCCGGTCGATCCCTCGGCGAGCGGCAGGACGGGCAGGGCGCGCCTAGAGGTAGGCGGAGAGCTCCTGGAGGAGCGCCCCCTTGGGCTTGGCGCCCACGAGGCGGGCGACGGGCTCGCCTCCCTTGAACAGGATGAGCGTCGGGATCGACATGACCGAGAACTCCTGCGCGGTGCCGAGGTTGTCGTCGACGTTGAGCTTGCCCACGGTCAGGCGGTCGGCCTGCTCGACGGCGAGCTCTTCGAGGATCGGGGCGATCTGCTTGCACGGCCCGCACCACTCGGCCCAGAAGTCGACGAGGATCGGGGTGTCCGCCGAGCCCACCGTCTCTTTGAAGGTGGCGTCGGTCAGGATCTGGATTGCTGCCATGGGGGTCCTCCGTTCAGGCGAAGGGTACCAACGCCGATGGGGCCGATCGTGTTCCCGCAGGCGCGAGGCGGCGTCGAGCGCCGGTCAGTGGCCGCGGTGCTCGAGCCAGCGCTCGGCGTCGATCGCCGCCATGCAGCCCGAGCCCGCCGAGGTGACCGCCTGGCGGTAGACGTGGTCCTGGACGTCGCCCGCGGCGAAGACGCCCTCGACGCTCGTGCGCGTCCCGTCGTGGGTCACCACGTAGCCACCCTCGTCCAGCTCGAGCTGGCCCTTGACCAGCGTCGTGTTGGGCTCGTGGCCGATCGCGACGAACACGCCCGAGACCTCGAGCGTCGACACCGCGCCGCTGACGGTGTCCTGCATTGCGAGGCCGGTCACCGACTCGTCGCCGAGCACCTCGGTCACCACCCTGTTCCACGCGAACTCGATGCGCTCGTGGTCGAACGCGCGCTGCTGCATGATCCGCGACGCGCGCAGCGTGTCGCGGCGGTGCACGACGGTCACCTTGGTCGCGAAGCGCGTGAGGAAGAGCGCCTCTTCGAGCGCGGAGTCCCCGCCGCCGACGACGGCGATCTCCTGGCCCCGGAAGAAGAAGCCGTCGCAGGTCGCGCACGTCGACAGGCCGTGCCCCAAGAGGCGCGCCTCGCCGGGCACCGACAGCATCAAGGCGCGTGCCCCGGAGGTCAGGATCACGGCGTCGGCGGTGATGGCCGGCTCGTCGGTGTCCCCGAGCCACAAGGAGAACGGCGAGCCTGAGAGGTCGACGGCGGTCACCTTGGCGACGCGCAGGTCGGCGCCGAACCGCAGCGCCTGGCCCCGCATGCTGCCCATGAGGTCGGGGCCCAAGATGGCGTCGACGAACCCGGGGTAGTTCTCCACCTCGGTCGTGAGCATGAGCTGGCCGCCGGGCTGGTCGGACGTGGACGACGGCTCGCCCTCGATCACGATGGGCGAGAGCTGCGCGCGCGCGGTGTAGATGGCCGCGGTGAGCCCGGCCGGGCCCGAGCCGATGATGGCGACCTTGACGTGCTCGGTCACGTGGCGTCACTCGAGCGCGTGGGCACCGCCTGGCGCCGGCGCCAGATGACGAGCCCGCCGACGAGGCTGGCGAGCCCGATCAGCGCCCAGCTCGCCCACTCGTGGCCGCTGAAGAGGTAGACGTTCAAGAGGCGCATGAACGCGACGCCGACGCCGACGGCGACGACGATCGCGGCGAACACGATGATGAACGAGAACGCGATGGTGCGGCCGATGAGCAGGATCGGCCGGATGACCCGGTCGTGGACCGTGTCGACCAGTTGATCGATCGCCCCCATGGCGCGGCCGGCGAGGTCACGGTCCTTTGGCTCGGCGTCCGGGCCACGGTCTGGTGCGGGGGTGCCCCATGCGTCGCTCACGGCGACGACCCTACTGGCGGGCGGTTCGGTGGCGTCAGGCCTGCGCGCGCTCGAGCCAGCAGACGCCGACCACGCCGGGACCGCCGTGCGTGCCGACGACCGGGCCGATCTCGGTCTCGATGAGCGGGTGTGCGGTGTCGACGGACTTGAGCCGCGTGATCACGATGCCGAGGTCGTCGGCATCGCCGCCACCGACCGCGATCCAGTCGAACGGGGCGGCGGCCTCGGCGCGCTGGGCGACGTACTCGAGCGCGCGTGCCCTCGTGCGCTGCCTGCCGTCGTCGACGATCTTGCCGTCGCGCGCCGTGAGCAGCGGCTTCACGCTGAGCAGCGAGCCCATCATCGCCTTGGCACCGCTGACGCGGCCGCCCTTCACCAGGTGGTCGAGCGTGTTGAGCGTGCCGACCAGGCCGGCTGCAGGCACGCGCGCGGTGACGTGCGCGGCGACCTCGTCCAGCGTCGCGCCCGTCGCTGCGAACTCGGCGGCGTCGAGGGCCAGCAGGCCCTGTGCGGCCGTGACGATCCGCGAGTCGACGACGCGCACGTCCATGCGGCCCGCGACGGCCTCGGCCCCGACGACGGCCGCCTGGTAGGTCGCCGACAGCTCGGACGACAGGGCAACGACCACCGCGGCGGTGCACCCCTCGGCGAGGGCGCGCTCGTAGGCGGCCTGGAAGGCGCCCGGCGAGGGGGCGGCGGTCTCAGGCAGCTGCTTGGACTCGCTGCAGCGCTTCCAGAACTCCGCGGCGGTGAGGTCGACGCCGTCGGTGAACTCCTCGTCCCCGAAGCGGATCGTGAGCGGCACGACCTCGATGCGGTGCGCCTCGAGCAGCGCCTTCGGCATGTCGCACGCGCTGTCGGTGATGACCTTGATCGTTCCCATCTGCCCCCCTCGCTCAGAGCCTGCCACGCTCGGGCGCGCGGCGTCGCGCCCTTCGCGTGAGGAGCCCGACGACCACGACGAAGCACGCGGCCCCCGCCGCGATGCTCCAGGCGAGCCGCGCGACGAGCCCGATGCCGCTCGACCACCCCGTGACCGCCGAGGCGAGCGCGGTCACGACCGCCGTGCACGCCGACGCGATCGCGATGCGCCCGAGCGGCCGGTAGACCCCCGGCGCGCCGAGCGAGCCGGCGCGCAGCCGCACGACCCACAGGGCCGCGACGGCGGCGAGCGTGTAGGAGATGGAGACCGACGCGGTGAGCGCGGCGATCGAGTGCCGGCCGAAGACGACCGCGAGCGCGACGGTCGCCGCGTTCTCTGCGACGTAGAGCCAGAACGCGTCGCGGGCGCGCTGCATCGCCTGGAGCCCGCGGATCGCGAACTGGAAGCAGGTGAACCCCGGCAGCCCGACGGCGAGCACCGCCAGCACGGTGCCCGCGAGCAGCGGGCCGTTCTGGCCCTGGCCGCGGTACAGCAGGAGCGCGACGAGCGGCTGGGCGAGGACCGCGAGCCCCACCGACGCCGGCAGGATGATCCCCATCGTCCCTCGAAGCCCCGTCCCGAACCGCTGGGCGAACAGGTCGTGCGCCCCGTTCGTCCAGTGCCGGGCGAGCTCGGGGGTGACCGCCGCCATCACCGAGACGGCGACGACGGCGTAGGGCATCTGCATGAACGCCCACCCGTAGGTGTACGCCGACACGGGGCCCTCGCCGCCGATGCCGAACGCCAGGGCGAGCACGACCGCGAGCGAGAGCTGGTTCGAGACGACGATCCCGAGCGTCCAGGTCGACAGCCGCGCGACCGCGCGGACCGCCTCGTCGCGCAGGTCGAAGCGCCACCGGACGCGCAGCGCCCCGCAGCGCACCAGCGACGGCCCCAAGAGCAGCGCCTGGACCGCGACGCCCAGCGTCGTGCCGAGCCCGAGCAGCGCCAGCTGCGACGAGGACATCGAGACCCCCACCAGGGTCGGCGCGGGGTCGATGGCCGCGAACCAGAGCAGCACCGCGATGCACACGACGTTGTTGGCGATCGGGACCCACGCGGGCGCGGCGAAGCGGTGCTTCACGTTGAGCAGCGCCGTCGAGATCGAGATCAGCCCGTAGAAGAAGATCTGCGGGCTGAACCAGCGCAGCAGCGTGGTGGCGACCGAGCGCTGCTGGGCCAGCTGGGCCGCGGTCCTCGTGCCGCCGAGGTGGTTGAAGGCGGTGAAGCCGTCGATGATCCACGGCGCGAGCGCCCACGCCGCGACGGTCGCGACGACGAGGACGATCGTCGAGACGGTGACCACCGCCGAGATCGACCGCCACGCCCGGCGGTCGCCGTCTCTCGCGAGGCGCTCGACGAACACGGGCACGAACGTGGCCGTCGCGATCCCGCCCAGCACGACGTCGTAGAGCATGTTCGGGATGGTGTTCGCGAGGTTGTAGGCGTCCGCGAGCGGCGAGAACCCGAGCACCCAGGCCAGCACCAGGACCCTGACGACGCCCGACGCGCGGGACACGACCGTGCCCGCGGCCATGGTCGAGGCGGCGCCGAGCAGCCGTGGCTGCGGCGTGGCGGCCATCAAGAAGCGCGCCGACGGCGTCGCGACGTCCGCAGCCACCACAGGGCGAGGACCAAGACCGCCCCGACGGTGAGCGCGATCCCGACGATCGACGTGGGCGTGGCGCGCACGATGATCTGGGACCGGGTGATCACGAGGCGCCCGTCGGGCGAGATGAGCGTCGCGGTGAGCGGGAGGTCACCGGAGGTCAGCGCCTGCGCCGACACGCGCCACGACCGCACCGACGGGGGGAGCACGATGCTGATCCTCGAGCCGTCCGGGAACGAGAGGCGCCGGCCTGACAGCCGGAGCGTGGCGGCGATCGTGTACGAGGCGTGCGACAGGATCGTGATCGGCAGCGACGCCGCCGACTCGGTGAGCGTGATCGAGCCGCTGTCGATGTGGAAGTTGCCGAGCTCGAGCTTCAGGCGGTTGTGCACGTCGGTGAAGATCTCCGAGCGGACCGCCGCCGGCAGCACCACCTCGGAGCTGAGCAGCTCGCCCTCGATCGAGGGGATCGGGGTGGTGCCCGCGATCACCGCCGAGCTCAGCGCGTCGGTCGTGATGCGCAGGAACCGGATCATCGAGACGGTGGGCCCGGGCCACGGCCCGCTCGGCCCGAGCGTGAGCGAGCGGACCGCGGGGAAGCCGTTGGCCCCCACGGGCACCGAGCTGAACGCCTCGCTCGCGGTCACCGGGGCCAGCACCGCGTTCGTCTTGAGCCCGACGAGCACGGCGTCGACGAACGCGGCCGCGACGCTGGGCGTGGCCGTCGTGACCACGACGACGGCGCGCGGGTCGGGCAAGAAGGGCTGCTCGAAGTGCAAGAACGCGAGCTCGCCGAGGAACTGCGCGGCGACGAGGCCGGGGTCGTCGGTGGTCGAGGCGCTCATCTGGGCGAGCTGGTTGTCGTCCGCGAGGACGGACGGGCCGTGCGGCGCGCCCTGGATCCGGAACGCCCCGCCCCACGACAGCGTGGAGGCGGGGTCCGTGCTGAGCGCCCCACCGTCGACGAGCAGGTGGCGGACCCCCACCGAGGCGACGGCGTTCGCCATCGTCGGGGTCTGCGGGCCGGTGCCGTAGGTGACGGTCCCGACCGGCGGGGTGCGGACCCCCGCCTGCAGCAGCACGACGCCGTTCAGCGCGAACTGCCGGATCACCTCGGAGGGCAGGTGACTCGCGCGCAGCGCGCCGAGGTCCGCGGGCACGTACGGCTCGCCGATGAGCTCGTGGGCCCGCGCGCGGAGCGTGTGGGCGAGGAGCGAGGCCGACGTGGTCGCCCCGGGCACGGCGATCCCGCTCGCGACGGCGCTGCCCTGCACGTCGATGGTCACCGGCACGAGCGGGTGGCGCTCGATCGCCCGCAGCGCGCCGGACGCGCCGGCGAGCGCCCGCGACGCGCCGGCGATGCGCATGACCCACGCGACGCGCAGCGGTGCGGCCGACCGCGAGGCGTAGGTGACGAGCGTGACGAGCGAGGTGCTCTGCCCGCCACCGGTGATGGTGATCCGCAGCGGGTACACCCCGTCGCAGCCGCCGGTGCAGCCGAGCCGCAGCACCGGGGCGCGGTGCCCGCAGAGGGGTCGGACCGGCACCTTGACGCCGTTCGGCGCGACGGTGACCGCGAGGCGCAGCTGGGCGCGCACCGCGAAGCACGAGGCCCTGATCGCCGGGGTCGCCGAGAGCCCGCCGACCGGGCCGGGCGCGCCGATCGCTGCGAGGAGCCCCGAGCGTGTGGTCAACCTGCTGTAGAGGGTGAGCGTGACCGTCGCCCCGGGGGCAGCGGCAGGCCCGGACCTCGTGAGCGTGAGGTTGAGCCTCCGGCGCGGCGCACTCACGACCGGTGTCTGGTGCACGAGCTGGACGCCAGGCGCCGCGGGCGCCTCGGCTGCGGTGGGGCTCGCGTCGGCATCGGGCGCGAGCGCGACGGCGAGGGTCATGCACGCGAGCAGGGCCACGGCCGTGCGGCGGCACCGCACTCGCGTGCCGGAGGCCATGGTCGCAGGTTAGAAGGTGCCTGCGTTCGCACCGGGGAGAACTACCCTCCGCCTGTGGCCGGCTCGAGCGTTCCGCCACGCCTGCGCGCGCTGCTCGACGTGGCCTCGCCCCTCGCCGCGCGATTCGACGCGGCGGGGCGAAAGCTCTACTTGGTCGGCGGCTCCGTGCGCGACGCGCTGGTGGGCGACGTCGACCTCGACCTCGTCGACCTGGACGTGACCACCGAGGCGAGGCCCGACGAGGTGCTCGACATCGTCCGGCCGGTCGCCGACGCGGTCTGGGAGCAGGGCAGGGCCTTCGGCACGATCGGGGTGCGCTTCTCGGGGAGGACCTTCGAGATCACGACCCACCGCGCCGAGGTCTACCGATCCGACTCGCGCAAGCCGTCGGTGACCTTCGGCGACGACATCGACACCGACCTGTCCCGGCGCGACTTCACGATCAACGCGATGGCGCTGGACCTCTCGACCCTGCGCCTCGTCGATCCCTACGGCGGCGCCCAGGACCTCTCCCAGCGCCGCCTCGCGACCCCCCTCGACCCGGAGGTCTCCTTCAACGACGACCCGCTGCGGATGCTCCGGGCCGCGAGGTTCATCGCGCGGTTCGAGCTCACCGCGGACGACGCCCTCGTCGCCGCGGCCCGTGCGCTCGCCGTGAGGCTCGAGATCGTGTCGGCCGAGCGGATCCGAGACGAGCTGGACAAGATCATGGTGCTCGCGGTGCCGTCGGTGGCGCTGTGGTTCGTGGTCCGCACCGGCCTCGCCGCGCAGTTCCTCCCCGAGCTCGTCGGCCTCGAGCTCGAGCAGGACCCGATCCACCGCCACAAGGACGTCCTCGCGCACACCCTGGCGGTGGTCGACAAGACGTCCCCGGACCGGCTACTGCGCCTCGCCGCGCTCTTCCACGACGTGGGCAAGCCCAAGACCCGCGCGTTCGGCGACGACGGGGTCAGCTTCCACCACCACGAGGTCGTGGGCGCGCGCATGACCAAGGTGCGGATGGAGGCGCTGCGCTACCCGACCGACGACACCGAGACGGTGACGCGGCTCGTCGAGCTGCACCTGCGGTTCCACACCTACAAGATGGGCTGGACCGACCGAGCGGTCCGTCGCTACGTGCGCGACGCCGGCGTGCACCTCGACGCGCTCAACGAGCTGACGAGGTGCGACTGCACGACGCGCAACGAGCG
>DATBQT010000162.1:0-7795 GCA_036560685.1 Acidimicrobiales bacterium | reverse complement strand
AGAACGTCGGCCACATCAACGGCGAGTTCGCCAGGGTCGGCCGTCCCGCGGTGCACTACCTGCACCAGTCGCTGCCGCGTGAGGAGCTCGCCGCGTTCTTCCTCGCCGCCGACGTCATGCTCGTGACCCCGCTGCGCGACGGCATGAACCTCGTCGCCAAGGAGTACGTGGCCACGAGGCGCGACCTCACGGGCCGCCTCGTGCTCAGCGAGTTCGCCGGCGCCGCGGCCGAGCTGCAGAGCGCGTACCTCGTCAACCCGCACGACCTCGAGGGCATGAAGGAGGCGATTCGAGGGGCGATTGCCGCGGACGCCAAGGTCGCACGCGCCCGAATGGTCCAGATGCGCCGAGCCGTGGTCCGCAGCGACGTGCACGTGTGGGCCGAGTCGTTCCTCGACGCGCTTCGTCCCGACGTCGTGGATGCCGGCGCGCGTCAGCGCTGAAGCCGACTTCGGGCCTCAGAGCTCGTCGACGAGGTCCGCGACGGAGTCCACGATCCGAGACGGACGGAAGGGGTAGCGGTCGACGTCGTCGGCACGCGTGACGCCGGAGAGCACGAGGATCGTCTCGAGTCCCGCCTCGACGCCGGCGAGGATGTCGGTCTCCATCCGGTCGCCGATGATTGCGGTGGACGCCGAGTGGCCATCGAGGGTGTCGAGCCCCTCTCGGATCATGAGGGGGTTGGGCTTGCCGATGAAGTACGGGGTGGTCTCGGTCGCCCGCTCGATGAGCGCGGCGATCGCCCCGCAACCCGGGAGCGCGCCCTCGAGCGAGGGCCCGGTGGGCTCGGGGTTGGTCGCGATGAAGTGCGCGCCGTCGTCGACGAGCCGGATCGCGGTCGTGATCTCGTCGAAGGCGTACTGCTGGGTCTCGCCGAGGACCACGTAGTCCGGGTGCTTGTCGGTCTCGTGGTAGCCCACGTCGCGGAGCGCCTCGTGCAGGCTCGGCTCGCCGATCACGAACGCGGTCCCCTCGGGGCGCTGTGCGTCGACGAAGTGGGCCGCGGCGAGCGCCGACGTCCACAGCAGCGACCGGTCGACGCGAAGCCCGACGGCCGCGAGGCGCGCCTCGAGTTGCGCCGGGGTGAACATGGAGTTGTTCGTGAGGACCAGGTACGAGCGTCCCGACGACGTCAGCGCGTCCAAGAACCGATCCGCGCCGGGCACCGCCCCACCCTCGTGGATCAGCACGCCGTCGAGGTCGCACAGCCAGCACGCAGCCGGGGCACGCGGGGGCATGGACCCACCGTACCCAGCGGGCGGGCCGCACGACCGCGGTGGTCGCG
Organism: Acidimicrobiales bacterium; assembly: GCA_036560685.1. Classification (GTDB taxonomy): domain Bacteria; phylum Actinomycetota; class Acidimicrobiia; order Acidimicrobiales; family RAAP-2; genus Palsa-459. The sequence goes on along the minus strand of DATBQT010000162.1, from coordinate 6,510 downwards.
ATGCCGCGCTGCCGACACCGATGAGATCCGGCTGCGCGCTCCGTCCTATCTGCGTGGCACCGGTGTCGAGCAGGGCGCGCTCGGTTACATTCGCCGACGTGGGCATTCGCGAGCTCGCGCCGAGCGTGTCGGACTTCGAGCCGTATCGCCGCGAGCTGACGGGGTACTGCTATCGGATGCTCGGCTCGGGGTTCGAGGCCGAAGACGCCGTCCAAGAGACGATGGTGCGCGCGTGGCGCAACGCGGCGGGGTTCGAGGGCCGCTCCAGCGTCCGGTCGTGGCTCTACCGGATCGCGACGAACGTCTGCATCGACATGCGACGCCAGGTCCAGCGCCGCGCGATGCCCGTCGAGATGGGCCCGTCCTCCGCGCCGATCGAGTCCCTGCTCGGCCCGACCCTGCCCGAGGCGACCTGGATCACGCCGGTCCCCGACGAGCGCGTCGCGCCCGAGGGCGCGGACCCCGCCGCCGTCGCGCAGTACCGAGAGACGATCCGCCTCGCCTTCGTGGCCGCGCTCCAGCACCTGCCCGCGAAGCAGCGCGCGTCGCTCATCTTGTGCGAGGTCCTTCGCTGGCAGGTCGCCGAGGTCGCCGAGCTCCTCGACACGTCCGTCGCGGCGATCAACAGCGCGCTGCAGCGCGCACGCGCCACGATGCGCGAGCTCGCACCCGACGAGGCGGCCCCCGCGCTCGGCGCTGACGACGCCGCGCTGCTCGAGCGCTACGTCGATGCCTTCGAGCGCTACGACATCGAGCGCCTCGTGACGCTGCTCCAAGAGGATGCCGTCCAGTCCATGCCGCCCTTCGCGATGTGGCTCAAGGGACGTGACGACATCGGGCGGTGGATGGTCGAGCCCGGGCCGAGCGCGTGTCGGGGCTCGAGGCTCATCGCGACGATGGCGAACGGGTGCCCCGCGTTCGGCCAGTACAAGCGCGACCCCGCGGGCGGCTACGCGCCGTGGGCGCTCCAGGTGCTCGAGCTGCGGTCGGGAAGGATCGCGACGATGACGTTCTTTTTGTCACTCCTCGACCCCGAGCGGCTCTTCCCCGAGTTCGGGCTCCCGCTGCACCTCGACGCGTAGGCCGGCGAGCTCGAGGAGCTCGCGCAGGCCAGGGTCGACCTGGCAGAGGACGAGCGCTCGGCCCAGACGACGGGCGAGCAGCGCGAACTGCGCGACGTCGTCCACGGCGCGAAGGTCGGGCGCCCCGTGGCCCCGCAGGTCGCAGCGGACGACGGGCTCGCCGACGGGGCCGACGATGACCACCTGGCACCACCGCTGCATCGGGGCCACGGGGTCAAGACGGTCGCCGGCACCCGATCTCATCGCAGCCGCGCCGCGCGGGGCCTCGCGAGGGACCGCCCAGACTGCTAGGGTTTGTCTCCGGTTGGCACTGCGCCGACCAGGTGCGCCCACCGGCGCGCCGCCGGGACCATCCCACGATCGAGGTACCCCCGAAAATGGTTGAGAAGGCTGCGATCATTGCAGAGCACCGCAAGCACGAGACGGACACGGGCTCGCCCGAGGTCCAGATCGCGCTGTTGAGCGAGCGGATCAACCACCTCACCGACCACCTGAAGGCCCACAAGGGAGATCACCACACCCGGCGCGGCCTCATGATGATCATCGGCCAGCGTCGCCGACTGCTGAACTACGTGCAGAACAACGACGTCGAGCGGTACCGCGCCATCATCGGACGGCTCGGCATTCGCCGGTAGGCGACACAGACAGCGTCCGGGAGGATCCCGGCGCATGAGACGGCACCGAGCACAGTCGGCTGCCAGTGGCGGGTCGCCGGACACCGGAGGTCCGCCACTGGGATCCGGCGGCATGGTGCCCACAACATAAGGAGCACCATGTCCGACGCGATCCGCGTCTCCGGCCCCATCTCGGGGACCGACCGAACACTGTCCTTCGAGGCAGGCAAACTCGCACAGCTGGCCGACGGCGCCGTCGTGGCCCGAATCGGCGACACCAGCGTCCTCGTGACGGCGACGGCCGCGCGCTCCGTGCGCGAGGGCGTCGACTTCTTCCCGCTCACCGTGGACGTCGAGGAGCGCGCCTACGCGGCGGGCAAGATCCCCGGCGCCTTCTTCCGTCGAGAGGGCAAGCTCTCCGACCAGGCCATCCTGATCTGCCGGCTCACCGACCGCCCGCTGCGCCCGAGCTTCCCCAAGGGGTTCCGCAATGAGACCCAGGTCGTCGCCACGGTCTTCAGCGCGGACCAGGTGAACCCCCACGACGTCCTCGTCATCAACGCGGCGTCCGCCGCGCTCATGATCTCGCCCATCCCCTTCGAGGGCCCGATCGGGGCGGTGCGCATCGCGTACACGACGGACGGCACGTGGATCCCGCAGCCGACGTTCCAAGAGGGCGACGCGTCGACGTTCGAGCTCGTCGTCGCCGGCCGTGCGCTGAGCGAGGACCGGGACTCCGAGATCGCGATCATGATGGTCGAGGCCGGCGGGACCGAGGGCTCGTTCGAGATGTTCGCCGACGGCGCGCCGTACGTGACCGAGGAGGTCCTGGCCGACGGCCTCGAGGCCTCCAAGACCTGGATCCGCGAGTCCATCAACCTCCAGCGAGACCTCCTCGCGGCCTTCGTGGCCCAGCGCGGCGAGATCGTGCCGATCGAGTTCGACGCCCAAGCCGACTACGGCGACGACGTCTACGCACGAGTCGAGGCGATCGGCACCGGGCCGCTCACCGAGGCAAGCGCGATCGCGGGCAAGGCGGACCGCGCCGCGGCGACCGACGAGGCGACTCGTGCGGTCATCGCGCAGCTGACGACGGAGTTCCCCGAGCGAGTCTCCGAGCTCAAGCCGGCGGTGCGCTCCCTCAACAAGAAGCTCGTCCGCAAGCGCATCGTCGAGGACGGCGTGCGCGTCGACGGGCGCACGACCGACGAGATCCGGCCGCTCACCGCGGAGATCGATCTCTTCCCGGTCGTGCACGGCTCGTCGCTGTTCCAGCGTGGCGAGACCCAGGTCGTCAACGTCGCGACGCTCGGGATGCCGCGGATGAACCAGCTGCTCGACACCATCACGCCCGACACCACCAAGCGCTACATGCACCACTACAACTTCCCGCCCTACTCGACGGGCGAGACCGGCAGGGTCGGGGCGCCCAAGCGCCGCGAGGTCGGCCACGGGATGCTCGCCGAGCGCGCGCTGGTGCCGGTGCTGCCCTCCCAGGAGGACTTCCCCTACACGCTTCGCCTCGTCTCTGACGTCATGGCGTCGAACGGGTCGACGTCGATGGCGTCGGTCTGCGGGTCGACGCTGTCGCTGATGGCGGCTGGCGTGCCGATCAAGGCACCGGTCGCCGGCATCGCGATGGGCCTCGTCTACGACGAGGGCCGCTACGTGACGCTCACCGACATCCTCGGTTCCGAGGACGCCTTCGGCGACATGGACTTCAAGGTCGCCGGCACCGCCGACACCGTGACGGCGCTGCAGCTCGACACGAAGATCGACGGGCTGCCGGCCGAGGTGCTCGCGAAGGCACTGCACCAGGCCAAGGTCGCGCGGCTCAAGATCCTCGACGTCATCACGGCCGCCATCCCGGCGCCGCGCGCGGACGTGGCCGACGGCGCGCCGAAGATCGTGAGCTTCGAGATCCCCATCGACAAGATCGGCGAGGTGATCGGGCCCAAGGGCAAGGTCATCAACACGCTGCAGCAAGAGACGGGCGCGGACATCGCCGTCGACGACAACGGCGTCGTGGGCACGGTCACGATCGGCGCCAAGGACGGCCTCGCGGTCTCGGAGGCGAGGCGCCGGATCGAGATGATCCTCGACCCGCCGACCGCCGACGTGGGCGCGATCTACCAGGGACGAGTGGTGAACCTCACCAAGTTCGGGGCGTTCGTCAACATCCTCCCCGGACGCGACGGCCTGCTGCACATCTCAAAGCTGTCCGCCCTCTCTGGAGGCAAGCGGGTCAACCAGGTCGAAGACGTGCTCTCGCTGGGCCAGACCGTCGAGGTCAAGGTCGACGACATCGACCCGCAGGGCAAGGTGTCGCTGTCCATCGCCGGCGACGTCCAGTCCGTGTCGGCCCCCGCCGAGAGAAGCAGTGACGCGCCGTCGTCGAACGGCGGCGAGTCGCGCTCGTCGTCCGCGCCCGCGCCGCGCGCGACGTCGCCTGGCGCGGTGTCGTTCGAGGAGACCTTCGAGGCACAGCTCGCAGAGGAGCTCGGCGACCTCGGGCCCGCCAGCCAGCCGTTCTCAGAGGACGACGGGACGCGGCGCCCAAGGAACAACCGCCGCCGCAGGTAGGCGCGGCCGTGCCGGCGGCTGCTCGCGCCGTCCTGGAGCGGCTCGACAACGGCTGTCGGCTCGTGACCGAGGTGGTCGACGGGGCACGATCGGCGTCCCTCGGCGTGTTCGTGGCGGTCGGCTCGCGCCATGAGCCAGCCGAGCTGGCCGGCTCGTCGCACTTCCTCGAGCACCTGCTGTTCAAGGGCACCGACACGCTCGACGCGGTCACGATCGCCGAGACGCTCGACCGGGTGGGCGGACAGTCGAACGCCTACACCGCGCGGGAGCACACCTGCTTTTGGATCAGGCTGCTCGGCGAGGACCTCGACACCGGACTGTCGATCCTCGGCGACATCCTCACGTCGCCCGCGCTTCGCGACAAGGACGTCGACGCCGAGCGCACGGTCATCGAAGACGAGATCCTCGGCTCGCACGACGACCCTGGGAGCGTGGCGGCGGAGCGCTTCTTCGAGCGCGTGTTCGGCGACCATCCGCTCGGCCGCGACCCGCTCGGCACGCTCGACACCGTCCGGGCGATCACGCCCGGCGACGTGCGCGACTTCTTCGACGTCCACTACGGGCCGGCGAACCTCGTCGTCGCCGCAGCTGGTGACGTCGACCACGCGGCCGTCGCGTCCGCCGTTGGCGCATGGCCCGCACGACGCACCGTCGACAAGCCCGCGTCGCCGCCGCCCCTCGCGGGAGTCGGCGTCCGCGAGGTCGTCCACTCCGCGACCGAGCAGGCCCAACTCGTGATCGGCGTGCGCATCCCGGCGCGCAGCGACCCGAGACGCGACGCCTTCCGCGTCTACGACCAGCTGCTGGGCGGCGGGCTGTCGTCGAGGCTGTTCTCGGTCATCCGCGAGCGTGAGGGCCTCGCCTACCAGGTGTACTCGGAGCGCGCGCAGTTCTTCGACGCCGGCGCCCTGTGCGTCGCCGCGGGCACCGCACCGGAGCACGCCGAGCGCGTGCTCGAGCTCGTCGCCGACGAGGTCGATGACCTGGCCGGCGGCGGCGCGACGGAACGCGAGGTGGAGACTGCGAAGCAGGCGCTGCGCGCCGACACGCTGCTCGCGATGGAGGACTCTGGTCAGGTGATGGCCAGGCTGGGTGGCTCGGTCCTGCTCGACGGCGAGGTGCGGACGCTCGAGGCCGTCGTGGAGGGGATCGCGTCGGTGACACGCGAGGACGTCACCGAGGTCGCCGCGCTCGTGGCCGCTGCGGCGCGGACGCTCGTCGTCGTGGGGCCGTTCAGCGAGGACGTCGCGTCGAGCTGGCGTCTCGACGGTCCGGGGTGGCGCTGAGCGACCGCTCGATCAGACCGGGGCCTGCAGCGGCGCGAGCTCGAGGGTCTCACGACGCGCGCGTCGGGTTCGAGCCGCGAGCATGACCGCGATGCCGCCCAGGAACACGACGAGCAGGTAGAAGTACGCGTTCGACTCGAGTAGCGCGAGGGCGGACTCGTGCAGCTCGGTGTCGCCGTAGGAGGGCACGAGCCACATCGGCCCCGCCCACAGCACCAAGACGCCCAGCGCGGCCCACGCGGCCCCGAAGCGAGGCCGGTCATCGGCGAGCCAGAGCCACGCGAGCATCGGGATGACCCAGACGAAGTGGTGGGTCCAGGTGATGGGCGAGACGAGCATGCCGGTCGCCGCCGTCACGAGGAACGCGAGGAGCGCCGACGAGCGCACGGCCGCCCACCGTGCGAGGGCGATGCCGGCGACGAGCGCCAGCGCGCTCACGATCGTGAGCAGCCCTGCGCCGAGCACCTCGCTGCTCAGCCGCTCGAGCGCGCCCCGGATGCTCTGGTTGGAGACGTAGAAGACACCGCCCACACGCTTCGCGTCGTAGGCGTACTTCGTCCAGAAGAGCCACGACTCGTGCGGATTGCACGCCGCGCCGATGAGCGTGCAGGCGACGAACGTGGCGACGGCGGTGGCGGCCGCGCGGAACTGGCGGGTGACCACGAAGTAGAGCACGAAGACCAAGGGGATGAGCTTCACGGCCGCCGCGATCCCGACGAGGATCCCTCTTGGCACGACCCGACTGCGCACGCGCAGGACCAGCAGCACGTCCGCAAGGATCGCGAGGTCGAGCACGAGGTTGATCTGGCCGAAGTGGAAGTTCTGCCGCAGGGGCTCGAGACAGGTGACCGGCCCGAGCAGCACGGTCGCGAGTAGCCACAGCTGACCGGGCGTGAACCTCGGTCGCACCGCCCACAGGGAGAGCGCAATGATCGCGAGCAGCGC
>DATBQT010000161.1:0-4426 GCA_036560685.1 Acidimicrobiales bacterium | reverse complement strand
GGGGCTTCGACGGTGCCGGAGCGGCCGGGTAGCGTCGAGACATCGTGCAGGACTCCGCGGCCGACGCCCTCGACCAGCCGAGCAACCCCGCCGCATCGGCGAGCACCGCGACCGCGCTGCTCGTCGCGATGCGGCCTCGACAGTGGGTCAAGAACCTCTTGGTCTGGGTCGCCCCGGTCGCCGCGGGCCAGGCGTTCCACGCCCACGTCTTCGCCCGCACCACCGTGGCGTTCGTCGCCTTCTGCCTTGCGGCGTCGGGCACCTACCTGCTCAACGACGTGCGGGACGCCGACGCGGACCGCCTCCACCCCACCAAGCGGCTCCGTCCCATCGCGGCAGGCCAGCTCGCCCCGAACGTGGCGATCGGCACCGCCGTGGTGCTCCTCGCCGCGGGGGTCGGGGTCGCCTCGGCCCTCACGTGGCGGCTCGGGCTCGTGCTCGCGATCTACGTCGCCGAGTCGATCGCCTACTCGCTGGGGGTCAAGCGCCTGTCGGTCATCGAGCTCGCCTTCGTCGCGTCCGGCTTCGTGCTGCGCGCGATCGCCGGCGGCGTCGCGACGGGTCTGCCGCTCTCGTCGTGGTTCCTCGTTGTCATCTCCTTCGGCGCCCTGTTCGTGGTCGTCGGCAAGCGCCTCGCGGAGTTCCAGGAGCTCGGACGCGGCGCGCCCTCGCACCGAGTGGTCCTTCAGACCTACACGAGGGGCTTCCTCGAGTCCGCCCTCACGCTGTGCGCGGGCGTGACCGTGACCGGCTACTGCCTCTGGGCGTTCGCGGTCGACCGAAACGGTCTGGGCGTCCACCACGACCAGCTGTGGATCCAGCTCTCGGTGATCCCCGTGGTGCTCGCCGTGCTCTACGTCCTGCTGCAGCTCGACGCCGGCCGCGGCGGCGCGCCCGAGGACCTGGTGCTCAAGGACCGGACGGTCCAAGCGCTCGGCGTCATCTGGGCGATCCTCGTGGCCGTCGGGGTCTACCGGTGAGGGTGCTCAGCGGCTGGGGTCGGACCCAGCCGACCGTGGCTCGGGTCGTGACGCCCGCGTGCGAGTACGACGTGGCCGCCATCCTCGCCGGTGCCGCCGGCTCCGTGATCGCGCGGGGGCTCGGGCGCTCCTACGGCGACGCGGCGCAGGTCGCGGGCGGGACCGTCATCGACGGACGCGGGCTCGGCGGCATCGGGGCGATCGACGACGCCTCGGGCGAGGTCGAGGTCGGGGCGGGCGAGTCCATCGACGCGCTGCTGCGCGTCGCGGTGCCGGCTGGCTGGTTCGTCCCCGTCACCCCGGGAACGAGGCAGGTGACCGTCGGCGGGGCGATCGCGGCCGACGTCCACGGCAAGAACCACCATCGCGACGGGGCGATCTGCGAGCACGTGTCCTCGCTGCGCCTCGTGACCCCGAGTGGTGCGATGACCGTCGGCCCGGACCACGACCCCGAGGCCTTCTGGGGGACGGCGGGCGCGATGGGCCTCACCGGCGTCGTCACGTCCGCGACGATCCGGATGCTGCGCATCGAGACGGACCGCATGGCGCTCGACACCGACCGCTGTGAGGACCTCGACGCCGCGATGGCCGCGATGTCCGAGGACCCCGACAGCCACCGGTACTCGGTCGCGTGGGTCGACTGCATGACGACCGGCCCGAGGCTCGGGCGTGCCGTACTCACCCGCGCCGAGCACGCGTCACGCGAGGACCTGCCCGCGAAGCATCGCGACCGTCCTCTCGCCGCGCCGTCGGCGACGAGGCTCAAGGTCCCGTGGGTCGCGCCGAAGGGGCTCCTGACCAAGGCGTCGATCCGCGCGTTCAACGAGGCGTGGTTCCGCCACGCCCCCGCGACGCGGCGGGGCCAGCTCGTGTCGCTCGGCACGTTCTTCCACCCGCTCGACTGGGTCGCTGACTGGAACCTCCTCTACGGGCCGTCGGGCGTCGTGCAGTACCAGCTCGCGGTCCCCGATCGCGGCGGCGAGGCCGTGCGCGCGGCGATCGAGCTGCTGGCGACGAGCGGTGTGCCGAGCTTCCTCGGCGTGCTGAAGCGCTTCGGGCCTGCCGACGCTGGCCCGATGTCCTTTCCGATCGAGGGGTGGACGCTCGCGCTCGACATGCCCGTCGGTCCGCCGCAGCTGCCGAGCGTCCTCGACCGGCTCGACGAGCTCGTCGCAGGGGCGGGCGGGCGCGTCTACCTCGCGAAGGACGCACGGCTCGACCCGAGGTACCTCGCGGCGATGTACCCGAGGCTCGGCGAGCTCGCCGCGCTTCGCCAGCGCCTCGATCCGGGCGGCGTGCTGGCGTCGGACCTCTCGCGACGCCTCGGCGTCTGAAGACAAGGAGCTCACGTGCAGGACGCGTTCGGACACCCACAGCGGCTCGTCGTCCTCGGCGGGACCTCGGACATCGCCCGCGCGATCGCGGTGCGGCTCTGCCGCGAGCGGGTTCGCACCGTCGTGCTCGCGGGGCGCAGCGAGGCGCTGCTCGAGGCCGCGGCGGGCGAGTGCAGGGCCGCGGGTGCCACCGAGGTCGCCACCGTGCGCTTCGACGCGAACGCACCCCTCTCGGCGCCGGACACGGTCGCTGCGTGCCTCGAGGCTGCGGGCGGGCCCGTCGACCTCGTCATCGTCGCCGTCGGCGCGCTCGGCGACCAGGTGCTCGACGAGGACGACGCCGTGCGCGCGCTCGAGGTCGTGCACGCCACCTACGCGTGGCCCGTCGCCGCGCTGACCTCGCTGCGCGGGCACCTCGTCGCCCAGGGCACGGGGCGCGTCCTCGTCCTCTCCTCGGTCGCCGCGGTCCGGGTGCGCCGGGCCAACTATCTCTACGGCGGCGCGAAGGCCGGGCTCGATGCCACGTGCGTGGGCATGGCGGAGTCGCTGCGCGGGACGGGCGCGTCGCTGCAGATCCTGCGCCCCGGGTTCGTGCGATCGAAGATGACCGAGGGCAAGCCCGAGGCGCCGTTCGCGACCGACGTCGACGCCGTCGCCGACGACGCCGTGGCCGGGCTCTCGAGCACCGCCACGATCATCTGGAGCCCGAAGGCGATGCGCTGGCTCTTCGGGGCGCTGTCGCTGCTCCCCCAGCAGCTCTGGCGTCGGCTGCCAGGCTGAGTCAGCCCGAAAGCCGCTCGTCGAGCTGCACGGTCACGGTGTCACCGGTCCCCTTGCCGATCGCCGCGCGCACATCGGCGCGGATCGGCAGCTTGTGCGAGCCGTCGCCGAGCGCCATGAACGAGCTGCAGAACGGCGTGCCGTCGACGGTCCCACGCACCTTCACGAGCCCGCGCGTCCCGAAGTACTCGGCTGACCCGTCCATCACCACGTAGGTCCACCCGCCCTTGGCGGGGCTCGTCTGCAGTCGCGCCTTGAAGCGCCTGGCGAGCGTGGGACCGGCGCCCTTGGGCGCGGCACGCGTCACCAGGCGCGGCTCGGGTCGCGGGCTCTCGCTAGCCCTCGGCATCGGCGCTGTTGAACATCCACCGCACTCCGTAGCGGTCGAGGCACGTGCCCCAGTGGGCGCCCCAGAACATCTTGGTGAGCGGCGCGCACTCGCTCGCGCCGGCGGACAGGGCGTCGTAGAGCCGCTGGGTCTCCTCGAGCGTGTCGGGCTCGAGGTTGATCGTCGTGTTGTTCCCGACGCGCAGCTCGTGGCCCGCCGACTCGATCACGTCCGTCGCCATCAGCACGTGCCCGGCAAGGATCGGCAGCTCGACGTGCAGCACCATGCGGCGCTCGGCCTCGCTCAGCTGGGGGCCGCCGGGCTCCTGAGGCCCGTCGCCCAGCCGCTGGATTGGCGCCGAGTAGTCCGTGCCGAAGACGGTCCGGTAGAACTCGAACGCCTCCTCGGTCGTGCCCATGAAGTTGAGGTACGTGCTCACGCGTGCCATCTCGCTCCTTCAGTGCGTTCGTGCTCCACAGGGCTCTGACGGGCGCCGCGGCCCAAGGTCATCGGTGCGAGGTCACGGCGCGACGGTGTACTCGTACGGGATCGCCGCGAGCTCGTTGGTGTACAGCGGGGAGTTGACGATCGAGAGGCCCAGTATCGAGCCCGTGGACAGCCCCGTGATGAACAGCGTCCCCGAGGCCACGGTGCCGACACCCGCGGTCGGCGCGATGTGCAGCGAGATGAGGTCCCAGGAGCCCGGCGCGACGAAGTCGGGGTTGATCGACCCGGTGAGGGTCGTCAGCGACTGGACGGTGTCGGGCACCGAGGAGGTGACGGTGGGGTCGAACGCGAGGGACGTCGCCGTGGCGGTGGTCGTCTCGGTCCCGGCCGGCATCGGACCCGCGTAGGGGCCGATCTCTGCGGCCGCCACGCCCCAGATCGACGAGCTCACCCCCGTCGGCGGCGCGTAGGTCAGCGACGCGAGCGACGGCGTCTGCGACTCCGTCACGTAGGGGGCGGCGAGCACCGGTGAGAGATCCGGGTCGCCCGTGGCCGAC
>DATBQT010000160.1:0-1845 GCA_036560685.1 Acidimicrobiales bacterium | reverse complement strand
GTCTCGTTCGCGTAGTTGTGCGGTCCCCCACCGTTCACGTCTGCGTGGTCGATGTAGGGCGCGACGCATTGCTTGGTCCGCGGGTCTTCGACGCACACTGCCGGCTTGCCGTTCTTCATCGGGATGCCGTCCGCACCCGGGTACGTCCCGAAGTACGTGTCGAACGTGCGGTTCTCCTGCTGGATCACGATCACGTGCTTGATCTTGTGGATGCCAGGAGGGACGAGGTAGGTCCCGTTCGGGCCTCCCGAGACCCGCTCCACCCGAGACGACGACGCGAGCTGCGCGAGCGCGGTGGACGGTCGGTTCGACGAGCTCGCCGACAGCGCGCCGCACGCGCTGAGCACCACGAGCGACACCGCGGCGGCGGTGATCGCCACCGTCCTGGCCGGCCAGCGCCCCATCCGGCCCTTCTGCGACAGGTCCTTCATCGTCCACCCCCCGGTCGATGCCCCTTGGCTATCGCACATTCTCTACCGTCGAAGTAGGAAATGCAACGGCACCCCTCGAATTCGAGCCCTCGGAGGGGTCAGGGCAGGCTGATCGCCTTGTGGTTTGGCACCTTCACGGCTCTCAGGCTCGGCCCCGAGCGTGGGGGCGTCAGCGACAGAGGAGCCGACCTTGAAGCCTTCGCCCTGACCGCCGTCGCTCTCGCAGGCTTGTCTCGCACGGCGCCGCGGTCGCCGCCACCTCGCCCGCGTCGGCCACCACTCGTGGCCGGGCCACGGCGACGACGCCAGGCGCGTCGTGTCCGACGCGGAGCGGACGAGACGCCCAGCCGCATGGCGCGGCGCCACCGGCTCGGTCGGTCCGAACCTGACGGGGCGCACCGTCAGGTTCGGTTCGTTCAGCATCTCACGCCTCGTGTCGCCGGAGGGCGGGAACGACCACGTGGTGTCCGATGCGAGGAGCCTGCGGACCGACGCGACCCTGCGCCGCAGCGGCACCACCTGAGACGCTGCGTCGTCGTGCCTCGCGGCTAGTAGCGCCGCCGTCGGCGCGAGAGGAACGTCATCACGAAGATGACGACGACGCCGACGGAGATTGCAAGCCAGATGATCGCGCCCGAGCCCATGGACGACAGTCTGACGTACTTCGTCCTCGGCGCACCCGCGCCACAGAGCTCGGGTCGCGGCCCGCACCGTTTGTAGTGTGAACGGATGGACGGGACGGCTCGCCGCCCATGGCACCGCTGGGCGCCGCTCGTCGGGCTCGCGGCTGTCGTGTGCTTCGGTGCGTGGACGCGCGCCCCGGGGTTCACGCGCAAGGACCTGTGGTTCGACGACGCCTGGGAGGTGCTGCCGTCCAAGGTCGGGATCGGCACGGCGATCCACATGGTGAACACGACGCCCGGCTACACGCTCGCGCTACGAAGCTGGGCGGGGCTCCACCCCGGCTACGCCTGGTGGGACCAGGTGCCCGCCTTCGTCCTCGGGGTCGCGTCGATCGTGGCGGTGTACCTGCTCTTGCGCTACTACCGGGCCTGGTGGCCCGTCGCGCTCACAGGGGCGCTCGTCATCGCGGCGAGCCCCGTCGCGGCCACCTACTCCACCCGCGTGAAGCAGTTCAACGGCGACGTCGTGCTCGCCTGCGTGCTGCTGTGGCTCTTCGAGCGATGGCGGCGCGAGCCCTCGAGGCGTTCGGCAGTCGCCCTCGCCGTCGCAGCGCCGGTCGCGATGCTCATCTCCGCGACGACGGCGATCGTCGTCGTCCCGATCGCGATCGTGGCGGCGCAGGCCGCGGTTGCGGACCGCACGCGACGTCGCGACGTCGCAGTCCTCATCGGTGTGGTCGGCGCGGTCGGCGTCGTCGAGTACGTCGTGTGGCTCCGCCACCTCTCGCACA
>DATBQT010000159.1:0-3393 GCA_036560685.1 Acidimicrobiales bacterium | reverse complement strand
GCCAGTACACCGAGCTATGGATCGACGCGCTCGACGAGTACGCCCCGGGCCACACGCGTGACGCGCTCGCGATCGCCGTGCACGGCGCGTTCGGCCTCATCAACTCCGTCGCCGACCACCACCGTCGCCTCGCCGATCCCGAGGTCGCCGAGATGCTCACCGCGATGACCAGGCGGGCGCTCGACGAGGCCGTTGTCGTCGCAGCACCATCCAGACGGTGACGCACCCGGACTCGAGGCGTGCGCCGCATCGCCCGCTCACCTCGCCTTGATCCACGCCTTTGCAAAGCCGACGCGCCTGTCACGTCGCTTGCCGAGATGGCTGCATCCGGACCTCAGGCGACCGGGCCTCGGTGCCCAGGCGGTCATCGCGAGCGGGCATCGAGGCGACATCGTCTCAGGACGCACTGAAGGGGCCCATCGGGCCCCTTCAGTCACTGCACCTTCATGCGCGCCCTTGGGCGCGGTTGGTCAGCTGGTTGCCCGGACGTTCAACGCCTCGGGACCCTTGCGGCCAGGTCCGACCTCAAACTCCACAGCCTGACCTTCGACAAGCGAGCGGTAGCCGTCGCCGGCGATGTTCGAGTAGTGGACGAAGACGTCTTCGCCGTCCTCACGAGAGATGAAGCCGTAGCCCTTCTCGTTGTTGAAAAACTTGACAGTTCCTTGAGTCACTTACGTGTTCCTTCTTTAAGTTCGCCACGGGCCTTTCGGCGCGCAACTGCCGCTCGGAGTCGGCCCGCTACCACTCGGCAGCACGGGAAGCGTAGCCCTTTGGTGCCGGAGCGCAACGAAGTGCCACCAGGGCCGAATTACTGGCACGTGATCCCCACCCATCGATCGGCGCGCGGCATCGGCACCGTGTCGGCGGACCGTGCGCTCAGCCCTTGTAGGAGTAGAACCCCTGGCCGCTCTTGCGGCCGAACAGGCCTGCCTGGGTCATGCGCGAGAGTAGTGGCGGTGGCGCCAGATGGGGCTCTTTGAACTCCTCGTACAGCGAGTCGGCAACCGCGAGCGTCGTGTCCAGCCCGATGAGGTCGGTGAGTGCCAGCGGACCGAGCGGATGGGCACAGCCGATCACCATCCCGGTGTCGATGTCCTCCGCACTCGCGAACCCCGACTCGAGCATGCGGATCGCCGAGAGCAGGTACGGGATCAGGAGCGCGTTCACCACGAACCCCGCCCGGTCAGGCGACGCGATGACCCGCTTGCCGAGACGGTCGGTCGCGAACGCACGCACCCGGGTCGTCGTGTCCTCGCTCGTGAGGAGCGACGAGATGACCTCGACCAACTTGAGCACCGGAACCGGGTTGAAGAAGTGCATGCCGATCACCTGCTCGGGGCGCTTGGTCGCCATCGCGAGCTTGATGATCGGGATCGACGACGTGTTCGTCGCGAGGACCGCCTGCTCGTCGAGGATGGTCGCGTCGAGGCGCCGGAACACGTCGACCTTCGCCTCTTCCTCTTCGAGCACCGCCTCGACCACGAAGGTGCGGTCGGCGAGCGCGTCGAAGCCGTCGGCGAACGTCAGGTTGGCGAGCGCGCCGTCGGCTTCCGCCTGCTCGAGCTTGCCCGAGGTGACCGCACGCGCGAGCGAGCGCTCGACCCGAGCGCGGCCTGCCTCCAAGGAGGCGGGGTCTCGCTCGACGACCACCACCTCGGCGCCGGCTCGCGCGCACACCTCTGCGATCCCGGACCCCATGAGCCCGCATCCAACGACGCCAACCTTGTCCACCGCTGCCTCCTCTTGGACGGCCGGAGCCGCTCTGGCGGCCACGACGCTAGGCGTCTTTCCGCAACGACACGCCGCACGAGATGTGCGACAGTCGTGTCGTGCGCACCCTCATGCTCGGCGGGGGCAGCTTCGCGGGACCGGCGATCATCGACGCTGCCCTCGATCGGGGTGACGATGTGACGGTCCTCAACCGGGGGCTGACGTCCGAGGTCCCGCAGGGCGTGCGACACGTCATCGCTGACCGCACCCAGACCGGCTGGCCGGACGCGCTCGGCGACGAAGACTTCGACCTCGTGGTCGACACGTGGTCGGGCGCCCCCTCAGTGGTGCACGACTCGGCATCGCAGCTCTCCGAGCGGGCCATGCGGTACGCGTACGTCTCGAGCATCTCGGTCTACGCCGATCCGCTCGCGGTGGGCTTCGACGAGTCGTCCCCGACCGTCGAGGCGTCCCCCACCGCCGACGCCACCACCTACCCCGCCGACAAGCGCGGGGCGGAGCTCGCCGTCGAGGCCGCCTTCGGTGGGGACCGGTGCCTCCTCGCACGAGCCGGGCTGATCGTCGGACCGCGGGAGAACTCGGGCCGCCTCTTGTGGTGGCTCAGACGGGTCGCACACGGGGGTGACGTCCTTGCCCCAGGACCCCCGGACCAGGACCTCCAGCTGATCGACGTGCGCGACCTCGCGCGGTTCGTGCTCACCACGAGCGCGAGCGAAGCCTGCAACACGGTCTCTCGCCACGACCACGCGACGACGCGTCGGCTCCTCGACGCCTGCCGGTCCGCGACCGGATCCGCGGCCCGGCTGGTCTGGGCGACGCCCGAGGAGCTGGAGGCGCACGACGTCTCTGGGTGGACGGACCTGCCCCTCTGGCTGCCGGGCTCCGACCCGATCCACGCGATCCTCACCGCAGACACAACGAAGGCGATCAGCGGGGGCCTCGCCTGCAGGCCCGTCGAAGCGACGGTGGCAGAGACGTGGGCGTGGCTCACCACGGTGCCCGACCACGCGCTGCCCAACGGCGTCGGACTCGACGAGGCGCGTGAGGCCGAGGTGCTGAAGGCAATCGGGCACGAGTCACGCTGAGAAGCAGAAAATTCCTCGCTTCGCAGTTGCCCTCTCCGTGTAACCGCCGGTAGGTTTCGACCGAGTTAACTGTCAGACCCGGAGCGCATCCCGCGTCTCCGTCGTGCACAAACCCAAAGAAGGAGACCTCATGAGGAAGTCGCTCATGAAGGCAGGGGTGCCGCTCGTCGCGGTGGCCATCGCGCTCACCGGCTTTGCCGGCGCCGCGGCCGCTCATGTGAGCTCCCATGCCAAGCCCACGTTCACCATCGCCTACGAGGGCCCGCTGACCGGCGGCAACGCCCAGCTCGGCCTCAACATGGACTACGGGGTCCGGCTGGCGCTGAACAACGCCAACCAGGGCAAGACGTTCGGCGCGCTGCCGTTCACCTTGGTCTTCACCCACAAGGACGACCAGGGCATGTCGAGCATCTCGCCGACGGTCGCCGCCCAGCTCGTCTCCAACAAGAAGGTCATCGCCGTCATCGGCCCAGCGTTCTCAGGGGCGACGAAGGCGGCTGAGCCGACGTTCCACGCCGCCCACCTCGCGACCGTGAGCCCCTCAGCGACGAATGTCCTGCTCGCGACGCACGGC
>DATBQT010000158.1:0-3637 GCA_036560685.1 Acidimicrobiales bacterium | reverse complement strand
TGCGACGCGAGGAAGTCGATGGACAGGTGGAACGCGTCGGTGGGGACGTCGCGGTGCCGTCCTGGCGACGCGAACAGGCGCTTGTCCTCGCTCCCGATCGCGCGGAACAGCGCGAGGGAGCCTTCGGTCGAGAAGAGCTCGTCGTCCAGCTGCATCAAGAACAGCGTCGGCACCGTGATCCGAACCGCGTCGTCGGCGAGGCGCCCGGCCGTCGGGCCGGTGAGCCCCGCGAGGCCGAGGACGCAGGCCTGCACGCGCGGGTCCGCGGCGATGAACGGAAGACCGAGCAGGGTGCCCATGGACACGCCCCAGTAGCCCACCGGGACGTCGCTGAGCTCGGGGTCGTCTCGCAGCGCGTCGAGCGTCGCGATCCAGTCCGCGACCATCCCGTCGGTCAGCGACGTGTCCGCCGCCCACGCCTGAGCGAACTCCATGAGCACGACGGTGGGTTCCGCGGTCGCCCCGTTGCGCCGGTCCCCGTGCACCGGCCCATCGATCGCGGCGACCGCCACGGCGCTCGTTCGGACCATCCGGCGCGCGAGCGCGATGACGTAGTCCTCCCTTTTGTGGCCGCTCCCCCCGTGTCCGACGAGGACGAGGCCTGTGGGCGGGGCGTCCGCGGGCGACCACAGCGCGACCGGCACCGTCCCGGTGCTGCCTACGATGGACGCCGCACGCTCGCGGATCCCGTGGTGGACCGACTCGGACGTGATATCCACGCAGTGAGCGTACCGACGACAACGTGCCTGGCACCAGTGTGCGAGGCGAGGAGGAGCCAGATGGGTCACCCGATGTTCAGCTACGACCCAGGTCTGGGCGAGGCGATCTTCGAGTACTGCCGCAGCCGCCTGTCGATCGACCCGGTCCCCCTCGACTACGGCGGGATCGGCGAGGATCCCTCCGCCCCCATCGAGGGGCTCCTGTGCGAGCAGGGCAACGACCCGGGCAAGGTGCTGGAGATCTTCGCGACCCACCTCGCCGCAGCCGTCATCTCGATCGACAGCCCGAGGTTCCTCGCGTTCATCCCGAACGCGCCCACGAAGGCCTCGCTGCTGTTCGACATGGTCGTCTCGTGCTCCTCGCTCAACGGCACGAGCTTCCTCGAGTCCGCAGGCGCCGTCGTCGCCGAGAACCAGCTGCTGGCGTTCCTCGCCGAGCGCGCGGGCATGCCGGCGACCTCGGGCGGGACCTTCGTGTCCGGCGGGTCGCTCGGCAACCTGTCCGCGCTCGCGGTCGCACGAGACGACGGGCGTCGCAACCACCCAGAGGCTGATCCGCGGCACCTGCGCGCGGCGATCAGCGAGGAGGCGCACTCGTCTGTCGGCTCCGCGCTGCACCTGTTGGGGATGGACCCGCTCCTCGTCGCGTCCACCGACCACGTGATGACCGCCGACGCGCTGCGCGCCGCACTCGACGCCGACGACGACCCCAGCTCGGTGGTCGCGGTCGTCGCCACCGCCGGGACGACGAACGCGGGCATCGTCGACGAGCTCGAGGGACTCGGCCAGGTGTCACGAGAGCGAGGCATCTGGTACCACGTCGATGCCGCCTACGGCGGCGCGGCGATGCTCGGGCGCGCGCGGCGCGAGCTGTTCATGGGCCTGCGTCACGCTGACTCGTTCATCGTGGACCCGCACAAGTGGCTCTTCGCGCCGCTCGACTGCTGCGCGCTCATCTACCGCGAGCCACGGCTCGCACGGGCCACCCACACCCAGCATGCGAGCTACCTCGACGTGCTGCACGTCCAAGAGGATGACGGCGAGGTCGAGAAGAACCCGTCGGACTACGCGGTGCACCTCTCGCGGCGCGCGCGCGGGCTGCCGATGTGGTTCTCGCTGGCGGTCCACGGCACCGACCTCTACGCCGACGCCATCGATCGCGCGATCACGACGGCGGACGAGGCGGCCGCGCTCATCGAGTCGCAGGACCACGTCGAGCTCTGCCGCCAGCCGACGCTCTCGATCGTGCTCTTCCGCCGTACCGGCTGGGGTCCGGACGACTACCACGCTTGGTCGATGCGCCTCCTCGCCGAGCAAGTCGCATTCGTGACTCCCACCAAGTGGGAGGGCGAGACGGTGGCGCGGTTCGCGTTCCTGCACCCCGACACCTCGATCGGCATCGTCCGCGAGGTCCTCGACTCGATGCGCTGAGCTAGCGGCCGTCCAACAGCGGTGCGGTGGGGTCCCGTCTGGCGGCACCGCGGAGGCCGCGACCGCGCCACGCCATGCCCGAGAGCGCCTCGAGGACCACGCGGTTGGCGAGGTAGGCGGTCACCTCCGCGGTGTCGTAGGGCGGGGACACCTCGACGACGTCGAGTCCGAGCACCGGCAGCTCGATCGCAACGCGTCGCACCGCGTCGAGGAGCTCGCGGCTGGTGAGCCCGCCTGGCTCGGGCGTGCCGGTCCCCGGCGCACTGCCAGGATCGACGACGTCGACGTCGACCGAGAGGAACACGGCGTCGCAGCCGTCCGTCGCGCGCTCGAACGCCTCGTCGAGGACCGCGTCGAGCCCCCGTCTCGTGACCTCGGACATCTCGAAGCTCCGCATGCCCTGCTCGGCCATCCACGAGAGCGTGGCGGGCTCAGGCCAGTAGCCGCGCAGCCCAATCTGGATGAAGCGGTCGCCGCGACAGGCGCCGGACTCGATGAGGCGGCGCATCGGCGTGCCGTGCCCGTGGAGCATGCCGAACTGGGTGTCCCCCGTGTCGGCGTGCGCGTCGAAGTGCACGACGCTCACCGCACCGAAGCCGACGTGGCGCGCGATCCCCGTCACGTCGGGCAGCGCGATGGTGTGGTCGCCGCCGAGGATGACCGGCACCGTGGCGGTCGCTGCGACGGTGGCGACCGCCTCTTCGAGCCGCTGCAGGGAGAGCTCCGTGTCGCCAGAGGGCATCTCGATATCGCCGAGGTCCACGACGCCGAGCTCGGCCAGGGGATCGACCCCGAGGGCGAGGTGCGGGCGCGCGCCGTCGTGCGGGAGGTAGTCGGTCGTGCGGATCGCCTGTGGTCCGAACCGGCAGCCGGCGCGATGCGACGTCCCGCCGTCGAACGGCGCGCCCAAGATGACCGCCTGGGCGTCCGACCAGCTCTCCGGGTCGTCGAGGTCGGCCTCGGGCACGCCGAGGAACGTGGCGTCGGGGCCGTAGAGGTTGCCGATCCTCACCATGCGCCACCTGCGAGCTTCGTAATGTCGGCGAGGAGGTCGTCGAAGTTCCCAAAGACGAGCGAGAGGTGCCCCCCATTTGGCCGGTGCCGCACCGACGCGCCCGCGACGTGGTCAGCGAGCCACCGGCCGTGCCGTGCCGGCACCATGAGGTCTTGGTCGCCGAACCACACCCCCACCGGCACCGCGATGTCGGTCACGTCGAAGCCCCAGGGCCGAAGGAACGCTTGATCGTCGTCGCGCCATCCGCCGACGCCCATGTCCAAGCCACGACACACGTTCGCCAGCATGAACGTCGCGTCGACCGGTGCGACCGCTGCATCGTCGATGTCGCTCACGGGGCCGCCGAACAGATCGCGTGCCGAGCGGACCGAAGCGGGGTCGATCGACAGCAGCTGCGTGCGGAGCGTCTCGAGCATCTCGTCGTAGGCGGGGCCGCCCTCGAGCGACAGCGAGAACTCCTCGACGTTCTCTG
>DATBQT010000157.1:0-1947 GCA_036560685.1 Acidimicrobiales bacterium | reverse complement strand
CGTGACCGCGATGACCGGCAAGCCCGACGAGCACGAGGCGCTGCTGGGGCTCGGGGCATCCCGAGTCATCGACCGCGACGGGCTCGACGACCGCCCCGACCGGGTGCTCGGCGCCGAGCGGTTCGCCGGCGCCATCGACTGCGTCGGAGGCACGATGCTGGCGGCGATCCTGCGCGTGGTGCGGTGGGGCGGGGCCGTCGCCGCGAGCGGGCTCGTCGGGGGGGCGACGCTCGAGACCACCGTCTATCCGTTCATCACCCGCAACGTCGCGCTCCTCGGCGTCGACTCGGTGGCCGCGCCCGCGTCCGTGCGCGGCACGGTGTGGCGAGCGCTCGAAGACGCGCTGGACTCAGCGACCATCGAGGCCCTCGTCGCCAAGGAGGTCGGGCTCCAGGGGATCGCCGCAGGGCTCGAGGCGCTCGAGCGAGGCGACGCTCGCCGACGGATCCTGGTCGACCCCGCCAGGTAGCTCAGGTCGCGCCGTAGAACGGTGAGACCTTGATCGTTCCCATGTCACACACCGTGAATGCGGCGGGAAGATTGGTCGGCGTCAACGACCCTGGCACGTAGACGTTGAGCGACGCGGACTGCGGGCACACGCGCTCGTTGCCCGCCGGCACCTGCGAGTACTGCAGGGCGAACATCGCGCTCCCGCTTGGACTGAGGCGCTGGGCCGTCGGAGGGGCGTTGGCCGGCGGCTCTCCGAAGGTGGTCTGGCCTGAGATCGTGTTGCCCGGAAGCGTGATCCCGTTCGAGTTGAGCAGTCGCAGCTGCGGGTAGCCCTTGAAGGCGCAGGCAGCGCCGAGGGTGTTGCTGAGCCTGATCACGACCTCGATCGTCCCGGCGCTCCCCTGGTTGCTGACGATTGAGCCGCGGAGGCCGGGGCCGGTGCAGTGCAGGACCGGGGCCACCGTCGTGGTCGTGGGTGGCGTCGTCGTGGTCGTCGTGGTCGTCGTCGTCGTGGTCGTGGTCGTCGTCGTGGTCGTCACCTTTCGGACGATCCAGCCCCCGGCGAAGCCGATCGCGATCGCCAGCACGAACGCGACGGTGGCGGCAGTGAACGACACCATTCTTCGGGGGGCCACGGCGACTCCTTCAGGTCGGTCCCGATGGTAGGGCCGCGACGCTGTGAGTCGAGGGATCGTGCGGCACGCGCCCGCCGAGCCGGGGCCCCGGCGCGCCAGGTCGGGTCTGGCCCGCTACTGCTGGAAGTCCTCGGGGTGCACCGTGTCGAGGAAGTCGCGGAACTGCTCGGCGATCTCGTCCACGTCGCCCTCCGCCTCTTCGTCCTCGTCCTCTTCGTCAGCGAGCTCGATCAGCCGGCCCTCTTCGTCCATGAGCTCATCGTCGACGAACAGGGGGCTCTCGGTGCGCAGCGCGAGGGCGACGGCATCGCTCGGCCGGGCCGAGACCACCGAGGTGGCGCCGGCAGCGTTGAGGTGGATCTCGGCGAAGTAGGTCGCGTCGCGCAACTCGGTGATGACGACCCGCGAGACGGTCGCGCCGAGCTCGGTGATGACGTCGCGCAGCAGGTCGTGGGTGAGCGGCCGGGGGGTCGGGATGCCGCGCACCGCGCACTCGATCGCGACGGCCTCGGGCTCTCCGATGAAGATCGGGATCGACCGACGGAGCTCGCCCGTCTCTTGGAGGACGAGGACCGGCGTCCGTGACTGCAGATCGACTCGGACGGCGCGCAGCGCGACCTCAACCACGCCGCCAGCCTAGACCCGGCGGCCTCGCGAACCGGTGCTAACCGAGCATCCTGCGCAGGTCACGGCGCAAGAACGCCGCCCGCAGCGACTGGCCGAGCCGTGCGAACTGCGCGGCCTCGTCGCGGGCGCGCACACGGCCCTCGGGCGTTCGCTGCTGCAGCATCGGCAACACCAGCGCCTCAATCATTCCCATCTCTCGATCAACGCCGTGCCGCAGGACCCGCAGGTGCCTCGG
>DATBQT010000156.1:0-4747 GCA_036560685.1 Acidimicrobiales bacterium | reverse complement strand
CGCTCGACGAGGATCTCGCCGATCGGGCTCGCGGCGAGCCCCTCTTTGGCCATGCGGACGAAGGTGTCGAGGTCGTCCGCGAGGCCGGTGCCGAGCCCCCCCAGGATGAAGCTCGGGCGGATCATCACGGGGAAGCCGATGCGCTCGGCCGTGGCGACCGCCTGCTCCAGGTTCCGGGCGAACCCGGCCTCGGGCGTCGCGAGCCCGATCTCGTGCATCGCGTCGCGGAACTTCTCGCGGTCCTCGGCGGTGTCGATCGCCTCGGGCCGCGCGCCGATCACCTCGACGCCGTAGGCGTCGAGCGCGCCCTTGCGCACGAGCTCCATGGTGAGGTTCAGCGCGGTCTGCCCGCCCAGCGTCGGCAGCAGCGCGTCGGGTCGTTCCTTGGCGATCACGGCCTCGACGACCTCGGCGTCGAGGGGCTCGACGTAGGTCGCGTCGGCGGTTGCCGGGTCGGTCATGATCGTCGCGGGATTGGAGTTCACGAGGACGACGCGGTACCCCTCCTCGCGCAGCACGCGGCACGCCTGGGTCCCCGAGTAGTCGAACTCGCACGCCTGGCCGATCACGATCGGGCCGGACCCGATGACGAGGATCGACGCGAGGTCGTCACGACGCGGCATCAGAGGCCCTCCATCCCGCGCCCCGCGCACAGCGCCTCGAACACGTCGAACAGGTACCGCGCGTCGTGCGGGCCTGGGCCGGCCTCGGGGTGGTACTGCACGCAGAACGCCCGGGCGTCCGGGGCGCAGAACCCCTCGACGACGCCGTCGTTGAGGTTTACGTGCGTGACGCGCATGTCGCCGAGCGAGTCGCGGTCCACCGCGTAGTTGTGGTTCTGCGCGGTCACCTCGACACGACCCGAGCCCAGGTGCTGGACGGGGTGGTTCGATCCGTGATGGCCGAACGCGAGCTTGTACGTCCTGGCGCCGAGCGCCTCGGCGAGGACCTGCTGGCCGAGGCAGATCCCGAAGATGGGGATGTCGCCGAGCAACGAGGCGACCACGGCTCGCTGGGCCGACAACGCGGACGGGTCCCCCGGGCCGTTCGACAAGAAGATGCCCGCGGGCGACAGCTCGCGGATCGTCGCGGCGGTCGAGGTCGCCGGCACGACGGTCACCCTGAACCGAGAGGCCAGCTCGCGAACGATCGTCGCCTTGATGCCGTAGTCGATCGCCACGACGTGCGTCGTGCCCGATCCCATGACGTAGGGGCTCGTGCAGGTGACGCCGGTGGCGAGGTCGCAGCCGTCGGTCGTGCGCGCGTCCGCGGCGGCCGCCTCGAGCTGCTCGCGCGTCGCTGGGCCGAACGCGCAGCCGACCGCACCCGCCTCGCGAAGGTGCCGCGTGAGACGACGCGTGTCGACGCCGGTGATCGCTGGGATGCCGTGGTCCACGAGGAAGGACTCGAGCGTCGCCGTCGACCGCCAGTTCGACGGCACCTCGGCGAGGTCGCGCACGACGAGGCCGCGGCACGCCGGACGAGGTGACTCCTCGTCGAGCGGGGTCACCCCGTAGTTGCCGATGTGGGGGTAGGTGAACGCGATGACCTGGCCCGCGTAGCTCGGGTCCGTCAGCACCTCTTGGTAGCCGCTCATCGCCGTGTTGAACACGAGCTCGCCGGTGGCGACGCCCGCCTCGGGCTCGAAGCCCGCCACCTCGCCCGCAAAGACCGTGCCATCGGCGAGCACCAAGGTGGCGGGTCGACGCGTCATCGGACCGCCACGCCGTCACGCACCGTCGGGATGCCGCGCAGCACCGTGTGGCGCACCGAGACCGGCAGCGTCCGCCCGACGTACGGGCTGTTCTTCGATCGGCTCGCGAGCGACGACACCGTGACCGTCGTCGGCTGGTCGAGGTCGATCACACAGAGGTTGGCCGCGCCGCCGGCTTTGACGTCCCCGCCGTGGGCGGTGTGCCCGCCCGCGCGGGCATCCTCGTCGCGGAGCCGGGCGATGGCCGCGGGCCGGCGCGAGAGCAGCGCGAAGAGCATGACGAGGTCGAGGCCCTCCACGCCACCGAGCGCCTCGACCGTGAGGCCGAGGGCGTGCTGGAGTCCGAGCATCCCGGGCGGCGCGTCGTCGAACGACTGGTCCTTGGCCTCCGGGGCGTGGGGGGCGTGGTCGGTCGCGACCGCGTCGACGGACCCGTCGCGCAGCAGTGCGACGAGGCCCTGGACGTCGCTGGCGCTCCGCAGCGGCGGGTTCACCTTGAAGCACGGGTCGTAGGTCGCGCACTGCGAGTCATCCAGCGAGAGGTGGTGCGGGGCGACCTCGCAGGTGACGGGGAGCCCTCGGCGCCTCGCGTCGACGACGAGCCTGACCGAGTCGGGGACCGACAGGTGCAAGAAGTGAAGCCGCGCGCCGGTGAGCTGGACCAAGCCGACGTCGCGAGCGACCATCGCGGTCTCGGCGAGGGCGGGCTGGCCGCGGAGCCCGAGCATCGACGACCACGCGCCCTCGTGCATCACGCCGCCAGCAGCGAGGACGAGCTCCTCACAGTGCTGGGCGCAGGTGACGTCGAGGCCGCGCGCGTACTCGAGCGCGCGGCGCATGAGGTCGCCGTCTTGGACGCCGGTGCCGTCGTCGGTGAAGAGGGTCACCCCGAGGCGGGCCATCTCGGCCATCGGCGCCAGCGCGTGGCCATCGCGCCCGACCGTGATCGCCCCGGCGACGGCGACCTCGCACATCGCGCCGCTGGCTCGTGCGAGCACGTCGGCGACAACGGACGCGGTGTCGCACGCCGGCTCGGTATTGGGCATCGCCACGATCGCCGTGTAGCCCCCGAGCGCCGCGGCATGCGCTGCGCTCTCGACGGTCTCGGCCTCTTCTCGACCGGGCTCTCGAAGGTGCGCGTGGAGGTCGACGAGTCCCGGCCCGACGGCGCACCCCTGCGCGTCGAGGACGACCGCGTCGCTCGGGACGTCGATGTGGTCGGCGACCTCGACGATCGAGCCGTCTTCGACGAGCACGTCGGCATGCCGGGTCCCGTCCACGCCGACCACCGTGCCGCCGGCGATGAGGAGCCGATCCGTGCTCATGGTGCGGCCGCCACCAAGTCCGGCTCGCCGCCGAGGACGAGGTACAGGATCGCCATGCGGACCGCAACGCCGTTCGCGACCTGCCGTGTGACGAGCGCGTTCGCCGCGTCGGCGACGCTCGACGCGACCTCCACGCCTCGCATCATTGGGCCTGGGTGCGTCACCACCGCGTCGGGCTTGAGCAGGGCGGCCCGACGCTCGGTCAACCCGTGCGTCGCGGTGAACTCAGCGAGTGAGGGGACGAACGAGCCGCTTCCGCGCTCGGTCTGGAGCCGCAGCAGCGACACCACGTCGGCCTCGCCGAGGGCGTCGTCGAGGTCGGAGACGACGTCGACCTCCCACGCGTCGGCGTCCCGAGGCAGCAGCGTGCCGGGGGCACAGAGGGACACGCGCGCGCCGAGTGCCCGATAGCAGAGCACCTCGCTCCGCGCGACCCTCGAGTGGCGCACGTCGCCCACGATGAGCACGCGCAGGCCGTCGAACACCGAGGCGCCGGACTGCTCCGAGTCGATGCCCCGCGCTTCGCAGAGTGCCTCGCGAACGGTGAACGCGTCGAGCAGCGCCTGACTCGGATGCTCGTGCCATCCGTCGCCGGCGTTGATCACACGCGCGTGCTCGGTCCACCTCGCCACCTGCGCCGGTGCTCCCGAGGCGCCGTGTCGGACGATCACGACGTCGGCCCCGAGCGCCTCGACCGTCTCGATCGTGTCGCGGAGGCTCTCACCCTTCTTCACCGAGCTCGACGCCACCGAGAGGGTCGCGACGTCAGCGCTCAGCCGCTTGGCGGCCGTCTCGAAGCTGAGCCGCGTGCGCGTCGACTCTTCGAAGAACAGCGTCGCGACGAGCTTGCCGCGCAGGGTGGGGACGCGCGGCACGGACCGGCGCGACACCTCCGCGAATGCCTCAGCGACCTCGAGGACCTCGACGATGCCAGCCCTCGTCAGCTGGGCGACCGACAGCAGGTCGGCGCCGAAGAGCGAGTCCGAGGCCGTCATCGGGGCTCCATCGTGCCGAGCTCGACACCGTCGCGCGTCGCGCGCAGCACCTCGTCGAGCGAGGTCGGGAGGTTCTTGCCGACGTAGTCGGGCCGGATCGGTAGCTCCCGATGGCCACGGTCGACGAGCACGGCGAGCTGGACCTTGCGGGGTCGGCCGAACTCGGACAGCGCGTGGAGGGCGGCGCGCACCGTCCGGCCCGTGAAGAGCACGTCGTCCACCACGACGACGGTGCGGTCGGTGAGGTCGACGGGGATCGACGAGGCGGCCTCGGGAAGCACGGGCCGCGCCGGGACGTCATCGCGGTAGAAGGCGACGTCGAGCGCCCCGACGGGGACGCCCGTGTCCTCGATCTCGGCGAGGTTCGCCGCGAGCGCCTCTGCGATGGGGACGCCGCCGACCTGCAGGCCGATGAGCACGACCCCATCGAGGCCGGCGTTTCGCTCGACGATCTCGTGTGCCATGCGGCGCAGCGCGCGTGCGACGTCCTCGGCGCTGAGCACCAGGGAGCGTGAGGTGAACACTGCACCGCCCGGGCGCGTGCGCCTCGATCCGGTTGCCGTCACCGCTCCTCCTCGTCGTGCGGGCCTCACGGGACCCGCTTCACGACCGTCGACCACCATACCAGCGCTCCGCGCGAATCTGATCCGTCGTCGCGCCCGGTCAGAACGACGGCGGGCGCCGCTCGCGCAGGGCCGCGACGCCCTCGGCGA
>DATBQT010000155.1:0-7742 GCA_036560685.1 Acidimicrobiales bacterium | reverse complement strand
ACCGCATGCCCCAGACCCGGCAGCAGAACTGGATGTTGTGCGAGTCGTGCACCTTGGACAGGTGGTAGAAGCTGTGCGGGTTCTTCGGGAAGGGGAGCACGTCGGTGCGGCCCTTGTGCGTGATCTCGATGAAGCCCTCTTCGATGTCGATGTTGGGCGTCCCGTACTCGCCCATGGTCCCGAGCTTGACGAGGTGGATCGACGGGTCGACGTCCATGATCGCGTAGAGCACGTTCAGGGTGTTGACCACGTTGTTGTACTGCGTGTACACGGCGTGCTTCTGGTCGATCATCGAGTAGGGCGCCGAGCGCTGCTCGGCGAAGTGCACGACGGCCTCGGGGCGGAACTCCTTGATCACGCGGTGGGTGAAGTCCGGGTCGACCAGGTCGCCGATCCAGCAGGCGATCTCCTTGCCGGAGACCTCCTTCCAGACCTGGACGCGACGCTGGAGCTGGGCGATCGGGACGAGGGAGTCGACCCCCATCTCGAAGTCGTACTGGCGCCGCGCGCAGTTGTCCACGACGCCGACCTCGTGTCCCTTGTTGGAGAGGTAGAGGGCCGTCGGCCACCCGAGGTAGCCGTCACCACCGAGGACGAGAATGCGCACGAGGATCTCCTGGGTCGGACTCGAGACCCGAGCATCGGGTCCGCTGCGGCGGAAACCTTACCCGAGCCTCGCGCGCCGGTATGGAACCGTCGGCGCTCAGTCCTCGACGAGCATCGGGAGGACCGCCAACTCCGGTGCACCAGCGGTGACCGGGAGCGTCGTGATCGCCTCTGGGAGCTCGAGCTCGCCGTCGGTCTCACCCACCCCCAGGGCCCTCAGCTTGCGTGCGGTCGGCAGGAGCCTGCGCTCGAGCGAGTTGACCGCGTCGTTGTACGAGCCCACCGTGCGATCCAGCGACGAGCGCATCTTGGAGAGGTGGCCCGCGAACTTGCCGAGCCGCTCATAGAGCTGGCCCGCCAGCTGCTGGATCTCCGCGGTGTGCCTCGCGAGGCGCTCCTGGCGCCACCCGTACGAGACGGTCTGGAGCAGTGCGATCAGCGCGGTCGGGCCCGTCAGCAGCACGTGGTTCGCGAGCGCATACTCCGTCAGCGTCGGGTCTGCCTCGAACGCGGCGGAGAGCAGCGCGTCGCCTGGCACGAAGCACACGACGAAGTCGGGCGAGCGCTCGAACTGGCGCCAGTACTCCTTCGAGGAGAGCTTCTGGACGTGCGTGCGCACCTGTGCGGCGTGCGTGCGGAGCCCGCGCGTCCTCGCCTCCTCGTCGGTCGCCTCGATGGCGTCGAGGTAGGCGGAGAGCGGGACCTTCGAGTCGACCACGACCTCGGCGCCGTCGGGGAGGTGCACGACCAGGTCGGGTCGTTGCAGGGGGTCGTCGCCGTTGCGCACCGTCAGCTGCTCGTCGAAGTCGCAGTGCTCGGCCATGCCGGCCATCTCCACGACCTTGCGCAGCTGCAGCTCCCCCCACCGGCCGCGGGTCTGTGGGCGGCGCAGGGCGGTGACGAGGTTCTAGGTCTCGACGGTGAGCTGCTCTTGTGAGCGGCGGAGCGACTCGACCTGTGAGGTGATGCCGCCGTAGGCCTCCTTGCGGTCCTTCTCGACCTCGTGGACGTGCTGCTCGAAGCGCTGCAGGAGGTCGGCCACCGGGCCGACGGTCGCTCGCAGGGTCCGGTCGCGCTCCTCGCCCTGGCGACCCGAGATCTCCGACAGCTGGACGACGATGCGATCCATCACGTTCTGGGACTGCGCCGCGAACGCCTCGTTGAGGCGGGACAGCTCGAAGTCGAGCGTCGCCCTGTCCCTCGCCGCCGCGTCCTCAGCCGCGCGAAGCTGCTCGGAGAGCCGCGCCCGCTCCTCGCGAAGCGCGCCGGCGTCGGCCTGGAGCCGCGCCAGCTCGTCGCGCGTGCGCTCGAGCTCCTGGGTGCCGCGCCGTGCGACCCGGAGCTCGGCGTCCTGGTTCGCCATGCGGCGCTGCAGCGCCAGTGTGGCCAGCGCACCGCCGAGGGCGAGGCCGCCGATCAACCCCAAGATCACGCCGAGCGCCACGCACCCTCCCCTCGTTCGAGGTGCACGGCCACTGTACGACCCGACTGCGACGTACTACGGGGGTCTAACGTCAGAACCCATGGCACGACTGCACTTCCGCGAGCCACCGACCAACGATCCGTCCGTGCCGCCGGTCGCCCGCCACCTCTTCGACGAGGAGTTCGAAGCCAGGATCGTCCGCGTCTGGGCGCTTGTCGGTGAGGCGATCGCCGGGGCGACCCACGCACTGCTCGCCGGCGACCGCGAGCTCGCCAAGGCGCTGGTTCGAGACGACGAGGTGATCGACGAGCTCGTGATCGGCCTGCTCGCAGAGGTGACCCGCGCGCTCGAGCTCGGCGCTGGCACCACCGCGGACCGGCGCCGGCTGGTCTCGCTCGTTCGCACCCTCCCGGAGCTCGAGCGCAACGGCGATCTCGCCGCGCACATCGCCCGCCGCGCGGCGCGGGGCCTTGGCCAGGAGATGTCCCCGCGCGCCCGCGGCCTCATCGAGCGGATGGGCGAGGTCGCCGCCACTATCTGGCGCGCCGCGACGGACTCGGTCAGCTCGCCGACGCCGACGAGCCTGATCGCCGTCGAGGAGCTCGATGACGAGCTCGACGACCTGCACGTGAGCCTCACGGGCGAGCTCGTCTCAGGCTCGATGCCGCTGCCGGTTGCGGTTGAGGTGGCCATGGTGGCCAGGTTCTACGAGCGCTACGGGGACCACGCGGTCAACCTGGCGAACCGCCAGCCCGGCCGCACGGCGGACTGACTCACGCAGAGGCGAGGGCCTCTGCGATCTGGACGGCGTTGAGGGCCGCGCCCTTGCGCAGATTGTCCCCGACCACGAACATCGACAGGCCGTTCGCCATCGTGTCGACCGTGCGAAGCCGTCCGACGAAGCTCGGGTCCCTCCCCGCGGCGTCGAGGGGTGTCGGCACGTCGGCGAGCACGACGGACGGGGCCGCACCGAGCAGGTCGGTCGCCTCGCCGACCGACAGCTCGCGGCCGAACGAAGCCGTGATCGACGCGCCGTGCCCCGTGAAGACGGGGACCCGCACGCACGTGCACGACACCTTGAGCTCGGGCAGGCCGAGGATCTTGCGTGACTCGCTGCGATACTTGTGCTCCTCGTCGGTCTCGAGCCGCCCGTCGTCGACGATCGACCCGGCCAGCGGGATGACGTTGTGCGCGATCGGCGCGGGGAACTTCACGTGTTCCCCGTGGTCGACCGCCGTGCCGTCGAGTGCGAGGGCCGCGGCACCCGACGACGTGCGGACGAGCTGGCTCGCGAGCTCGGCGACGCCGTCTCGGCCCGCGCCGGACACCGCCTGGTAGGTCGACACGACGATCGCCTCGAGCCCGGCGGCGTCGTGCAGCGGCTTGAGGACCGGCATCGCCACCATCGTGGTGCAGTTCGGGTTCGCCACGATCCCCTTCGGGATGCTCGCGAGCGTGTGCACGTTCACCTCGACGACCACGAGCGGGACCTCTGGGTCGTTGCGCCATGCAGACGAGTTGTCCACGACGATCGCCCCGGTCGCGGCGATCACCGGCGCCAGCACGCGCGAGGTGGCGCCACCGGCCGCCATGAGCACGACGTCGAGCCCGCGATAGTCGGCGGTCGCCGCGTCTTCGACCGCGAGGTCCTCGCCCCTGAACGGGATCGTGCGGCCCACCGACCGGGCCGAGGCGTACAGCGCGAGGCGCCCGAGGGGGAAGTTGCGCTCCTCGAGGATCGTGACCATCTGGGACCCGGCCTGTCCGGTCGCACCGACGATCCCGACGTCCATCCTGCAAGCCTACGACGCGGCCCCCAGCGCGAACGCGTCGTGCAGGCGACGGACCGCCTCTTCGACGCGCGACGCGCGGATGACGCACGAGATGCGGATCGACGACGTCGAGATCATCTCGATGTTGATGTCGGCGTCAGCCAGGGTCTGGAACATCTTCGCGGTGACGCCGGGGTGCGACTTCATCCCCGCCCCGATGAGCGACACGCGCCCGATCTCGTCGTCGCTCGAGACGCCGGCCGCTCCGAGCAGCGGGCGCACCTCCTCGCAGGCGGCGAGCGTCGGGGCGAGATCGTCGCGCGCGACGGTGAACGAGATGTCGGTGAGCCCGTTCTCCGACGTGTTCTGCACGATCATGTCGAGGTTGATGGACCGGTCGGCCAGCGCGCCGAACAGCTTGGCCGCGATGCCGGGGTGGTCCGGCACGCCGAGGACCGTCACCTTGGCCTCGGACGTGTCATCGGTCACCGCGCTCACGATCGCCTGTTCCATCGACGCATCCTCCTCTACGACCCAGGTGCCGGGCTCCCAGGTGAAGCTGGACCGCACGTGCAGCGGGACCTTGTGGTTCTTCGCGAACTCGACCGACCGCAGCATCAGCACGCAGCCGCCCGACGAGGCCATCTCGAGCATCTCGTCGAAGCTCACCCTCGCGAGCCGCCGCGCGCTGGGCACGACGCGCGGATCCGCGCTGAACACGCCCGTGACGTCCGTGTAGATCTCGCAGACCGAGGCCCCGAGCGCGGCGGCGAGGGCGACCGCGGTCACGTCCGAGCCGCCCCTTCCGAGCGTGGTCACGTCGCGGTCGGTCGAGACGCCCTGGAAGCCGGCGACCACCGGCACGTGGCCCTCGGCGAGCGACGCGCGCAGCCGGTCGGGCCTGATCTCCACGATCTTGGCGCGCGTGTGGTCCGTGTCCGTGATGATCCCCGCTTGGCTCCCGGTGAACGACGAGGCCTGCACGCCGAGGTCCGCCAGGGCCATGCACAGCAAGGACATCGAGATGCGCTCGCCGACCGTCGCGAGCATGTCGAGCTCGCGCGGGGGGAGGACCGACGAGACCTCCCGCGCGAGGCGGAGCAGGTCGTCGGTGGTCTTGCCCATCGCCGAGACCACGACGACGACGTCGTCACCGGCCCGCTTGGTCCTCGCCACGTGGTCCGCGACGGCCTTGATCCGATCGGCGTCGCCGACCGAGGTCCCTCCGTACTTGTGCACCACGAGCGCCACACGAGCAACCTACCGACTCGCCCCTCGCCTCTCCGTGGCCGTCATCGGCTTCCTGGGGTCGTGCGCCACCGCGGATAGGATCCGCGCCGTGCCGACCGAGAAGCGACAGCGTCAGAAGGAGGGCCGCCGTGCCCGCCTCGAGGCCCAGCGCAAGGTCGACAAGCGGCGCCAGTTCACGCGCCGGGCCGTGATCGTCGTGATCGTCGCGGCGATCGTCGTCGGATCCGTGTACCTGCTCACGCGCTCCTCGAACAAGTCAGCGGCGGCCACGACGACCACCACGACGTCCACCACGACGACCACGACGCTCCCTCCGCACTTCGCCCATCAACAGGCGGTCGTCGACGCGATTGCCGCCGCTGCGGGGTGCCCGAAGTTGCCCTCCACGCCCACGAACACCCTCTCTTGGCCGCAGGCGCCGATGGGCAACATCAACATCACCGGCAAGTACTCGGCGGTCTTCAAGACCGACATCGGATCGTTTACCGTCGCACTGGACGCGAGCAAGGCCCCGATCACCGTCAACAACTTCATCTTCTTGGTCAAGAGCGGCTACTACAAGTGCGGGTCGTTCTTCCGCGTGATCCCGGGCTTCGCGAGCCAGAGCGGCAGCCCCAACCAGACCAACCGGAACACCGCGCAGCCCGGCTACACGATCCCCGACGAGAACAAGCAGTCGAAGTTCGCGCTCGGCGACCTCGCGATGGCGAACACGGGCGGCCCTCACACCGGCGGGTCGCAGTTCTTCATCGTCGCGAAGGCCCAGACGATCGGGGGGACCTACGCGCTGTTCGGCCACGTCACCCACGGGCTGGCCGTTATCAACAAGATCAACGCCGACGGCAACGCGAACACCTATCCGGATGGCTCCAGCTACCCGCCAAACGTCACCCACCGGATCCTGAAGATCACCATCGTCGGGCCCTAGCGGCCCGACCGCACACGAGCGCCGCGGCGCTCGGAGAGGAACCCTGTGCCAGCAACACCAGATCCCTCGGGCGCGAGCCCGCGGACCACGTCGTTCGACGGACCGCCGCCGATGATCGTCGACAAGGACAAGCGCTACACAGCCGAGATGGTGACGTCCAAGGGCACGCTCACGATCGCGCTTGACCCGATCGCCGCACCGATCACCACCAACAACTTCGTGTTCCTCGCGCGCTGGCACTACTTCGACGGCATCGTGTTCCACCGCGTCATCCCGGGCTTCGTGCTGCAGGGCGGCGACCCGACCGGGACGGGCACGGGCGGACCGGGCTACAAGTTCAAGGACGAGCTCCCGAAGGCGGGGCGCTACGAGCTCGGCTCCCTCGCGATGGCGAACTCGGGTGCCGACACCAACGGCAGCCAGTTCTTCGTCATCTCCGGCCCCCACGGCGTCGCGCTGCCGCCCAAGTACTCGCTGTTCGGCAAGGTCGTCGCAGGCCTCGACGTCGTCGCGGCGATCGACGCGATCGGCACGGAGTCCGGCAAGCCGAAGGAGCGAGTAGTCATCGAGTCGGTGACGATCACCGAGTCCGACTGAACGAGGCGCGCGAGGGTCGCGGCGCTACGCGCGCGAGGCGTGCGTGGTGGCGAGCACCGCGGCGTCGCGCCCGGGTCCTGGCACGACTTTGAAGTCGCCTGCCTTCACCGGCTCGCGGCACGACGCGCAGACCGAGGCCACGTCGGTGATCGCGCCGCAGCCGCGGTGCATGAGCACGACGGGCGGCCCGTTGGGGGCGGCGTGTCGGTCCCCCCACTGGCGCATCGCGGTGAGCACCGGCCAGAGGTCTCGCCCCTTGGCCGTGAGCCGATAGTCGGATCGCGGCGGGTGCTCCGAGTAGGGCACCTTCTCGAGGATCCCCGCGTCCACCAGGTGGGTGAGGCGCTGGTGGAGCACGTTGCGAGAGATGCCGAGGCGTCGCTGGAAGTCGTCGAATCGTGAGATCCCGAGCGTCGCGTCACGGATGATGAGCAGGCTCCACCACTCCCCGACGACCTCGAGGCACTGGGCCACCGAGCAGTCGAGCGACGCGAAGCTCTTCTTCTCCATGGGGCGATCCTAGTCAGTTGCATCACAGGATGCACGTTGCTAGGGTCCGTCCCATGACAGAACGAACTACAGCCGCCTCGGTGCCCACCGCCAAGGCCGGGGGCACCCGCTTTGCCGCCGTGTTCGCGATCACGGCGCTCGGCGCGTTCATGGCGTCGCTCGACCTGTCGATCGTGAACATCGCCTTCCCGGCGCTCAAGCAGTCGTTCTCGTCGGACACGCAGTCGGCGCTCACGTGGGTGATCACCGGCTACGCCATCGCGTTCGGCTCGCTGCTCGTGGTCGCTGGCCGCACCGCGGACCGCCTCGGCGCGAAGCGGGTGTTCTTCGCGGGGCTCGCCATCTTCTGCGCGGGGTCGGTGATGTGCGGGCTCGCACCGACGTTGCTGCTGCTGGACGCGGGCCGCGTCATCCAGGGCGCGGGAGCCGCCGCGATGCTGCCCGCGTCGCTCGGCCTCCTCCTCGCCGCGGTCAGCATCGGCAAGCGCACCCAGGCCGTGGCGCTGTGGAGCGGCGTGGGCGCGCTGGCCGTCGCCACCGGCCCGACGGTCGGTGCGCTGCTCGTGACGTGGGGCGGCTGGCGCTGGGTGTTCTTCGTCAATCTCCCGATCGGGCTCGTCGCGTGGCTCGGCGGCCGAGCCGTGCTGCCCCGCAC
>DATBQT010000154.1:0-20063 GCA_036560685.1 Acidimicrobiales bacterium | reverse complement strand
GGTTCTACAAGGGCTCGAACCTGCTCATCGGCTCGAAGAAGCGAATCGCCGGACTTCGCCTGAAGGCGACGGACACCGACTGGTCGACAGGCGACGGCCCAGAGGTGAGCGGCCCGATCGTGGCCCTCGTGCTCGCGATGACGGGGAGGAAGGTCGCGTCGGATCTATCCGGCGACGGCGCCGCGGTCCTGGCGAGCCGCCCCTAAGACGTCGCAGCCGACGTGCCGGCGTGCTACCGCAACGTGTGGGTTGCCACGAGCGCGAGGGCGACGGCCATCGCGACGACGGCCCAGCTGAGCGACCGAAGCGCCCGCTCGAGCGGGCCAAGCACGACTGGCGTCGTCAGCGCAGTGCGCGTCCCGTCGGCGTCGAGCACGGTCCCCTCGACCGCGGCGGTCCGACGACGCAGCCTCCGCGCTGGCGTCGAGAGCTGGCGCTGGGCGGCGGAGAAGAAGAAGGCGAACACCGCGGCGAAGCCGGCCGCGATGCTGAGGCGGTCGTGCTGGGCGAAGTAGGCGGTGAGCAAGGGGAACGCCCCCCAGCTGGCGGCGAAGGTCGCGTCGGTGTGCAGCCTTCCGCCGAAGAGTTCGAGGTTGTAGCAGACGGCGAGCACCACGCCGACCGCAATGAACACGGCGAGGCCGGGACCGACACGGATCGAGCCGACGACGCCGAGGACGACCGCACCTCCGATACCGATGACCGAGGCCGCGACGAGCACGCGGTCGGAGATGCCCGTTCGCAGCGGCCGACCGTGCAGCTCGTCAAGCGCGTGCGCGCCGACGCCGACCGCGAGGAAGAACGCGAGCAGCGTGGCGAGCAACCTCCCCACGTCCACCGGCGCCACGAGGCACGCGCCGATCACGACGTAGGCGAGGTGCCACGCGGTGTACGGGGGGTGCAGCAAGGTCCACCAGTCGCGCAGGAACGGCCGCGAGAGGAAGTGCGGGTGGGCGTAGTAGGCAGGGGCGAGCGGTGCGACCTCTGCGGCGCGCGGCTCGGGGTCGCTCATCGCTCCTTGTAGCCCCACATCACGAGGCCGCCACCGACGCTCATCAGTCGGTGCTCGACGTGGTCGATGCCCGCGTGCTCCCAGGCCCGAGCCGTCCAC
Organism: Acidimicrobiales bacterium; assembly: GCA_036560685.1. GTDB lineage: Bacteria > Actinomycetota > Acidimicrobiia > Acidimicrobiales > RAAP-2 > Palsa-459. The sequence continues at coordinate 18,952 of DATBQT010000154.1, read as the reverse complement.
TCGACGGGATAGGACCGGTAGTGCGCCGAGATGCTCGGCCCGAGGAAGCGACCGACGTCGTACCACGCCCGTCCGCCGGTGAGCATGCCCGCGAGCGGCAGCACCGCTCTCGTGTAGAGCCACCACAGCGCGCGCCAGCCGAGTGCGGGCGGGACGGCGAACTCCATGCTCGCGATCGGACCCCCGGGCTTCACGACCCGGGCGAGCTCGGCGATGGTCGCCTCGGGGTCCCGGACATAGCGGAGGAGGTAGGTGAACGTCAGGGCATCGAAGGTCGCGTCCGGGAACGGGAGCTGCTCGCCTCGGCCGAGCACAAGCGAGATGCGGCGCGAGAGGCCCGCGCCCTCCACGTTCGCTGCGCCCTGCGACAGCATCTCGTTGCTGAGATCGAGACCGACCACCTGGGCCGAGGTCCGCTTTGCGATCGCACGCGAGACCGCACCGGGCCCGCATGCCACGTCGAGGACGACGTTCGGCGTGGATCCCACGACGTGGTCGAGCATGGCGCGGCGCCACCTCGCGTTCTGGCCGAACGACAGGAGCTCGGCGAGCCGGTTGTAGCGCGCTGGCAGCCCGGCAAAGAGCCGCTTGGAGAACTCGTTGGGCGTTGTGCGCGACTCGATCACATCCATGGCGCCGTCCTTCGAGACCTGTCGCGCGGACGTCGGACCCACGCTGCGCGGTTTCGCGTGCTCGCGCTCCGTGCTGCCACTGCACGGCACGCTACTCGGCACGTCGCTCGCCGACGAGGTCGCGCCACGGCACGAAGGGGGCGACGTCGGGCTCGACCCGGTCGCCGGGTCCGTAGCATGCGGCGAGGAGGAACCATGCCTGAGGACCACCCGGTGAACTTCACGACGGCGCACGACGAGACGGTGCTCGACGCGCCGAGCGCCGAGCAGCTCGACGCGCTCGAGCTCGCCGACCACGACGCCGAGGCGCTTCGTCGTATCGCGGCGAGGTGGCCGACGCTGCTCGATGCGTGGGCCGGGCTCGCCGAGTGCGCGGACGACCCCGTCGACGCCTACGCCTACGCGCGCGTTGGCTATCACCGGGGGCTCGACGCGCTGCGCAAGGCGGGATGGAGGGGATCTGGGACGGTGCCCGCGAGTCGGTCGGAGAACCTCGGCTTCCTGCGGTCTCTCGATGCCCTGCGCGCTGCGGCAAGTGCGATCGGCGAGGAAGAAGAGGCGCAGCGCTGCGAGCTGTTCTTGTACCAGCTCGATGGGAACTGGAGGGCACACCTGCCCGGCCAGGTGTGACTCAACGGACGAGGGGTGCGCCGAGCAGGGCGACGAGCGCGCCGATCGCGCCGGCGCCGATGAGACACGTGATGACGCCGCGCCGAAGTGCGAGCAACCACGCGGCCGCGGCAACGAGCAGGCCTAGCTGCCACCACTCTGAGAGCGCGAGTCCGAGCGGCACCGACGCGCCGGCGATCGCGCCGATCGCGCACGCGCCCGCCCCAGTGAGGAACGACTGGGCGCGCTGGCTCGCACGGAGCCGGTCGAACCGCGGGCCGAGCGCGAGCACGAAGGCGAACGAGGGCGCGAAGGCCACGAGTGCGGCGAGCAACGCACCCCCCACGCCACCGGCGGCGTAGCCGACCACCGCGACGGTGTGCACCACCGGGCCTGGCGTGACCTGGCCGAGCGCCACCGCGTCGAGGAACTGGCCGGGCGTCATCCAGTGGTAGAGCGAGACGGCGTCGTGCTGCATCAGCGGGACGATGACGAATCCGCCGCCGTACGAGAGAGCGCCGACCTTCAGCGCGACCCATGCGACGGCAGCGAGGCCCCCGCCGGCGGCGATGGCGACCTTGGATGCAAGGAGCGTGGCGGCGCCGTGTGATCGAGTCCCTGGCGCGGGACGCCGTGCGAGCACCTCCACGAGACCGCAGGCGGCGACGACCGCCACGAGGTAGGGGCCGACGGTTGCGGCCGCGACGCCGCCGACCACGACGTACCCCGTCCAGCGCAGCCGTGCTGGTCGCCGCTCTCCCGCTCGCCGCCAGCTCGCTGGCAGCAGCCCCGCTGCCGCACCCACGGCGATCGCTGGCACCGCGGCTCCTGCGCCCGCGGCAGCGCCGAGCACGGCAGTGGGTGGGTGCGACGACAGGAACACTGCCGCCAGGATCACGATGGCGACGAGACCAGGGCAGATGAACGCGAGGCCACCGACCAGCGCGCCCGCCACCCCGGCGACTCGCCAGGCACAGAAGATCGCGAGCTGGGTCGACGCTGGCCCCGGGAGCAGGTTGGTTGCCGCGATCCCGTCTTCGAAGTCCTCGGGGGTCAGCCACACTCGCCGTTCGACGCACAGCCGTCGAAGCAGCGAGATGTGTGCGGGTGGCCCGCCGAATCCCACCACGCCGATGCGCCCCCACTCCTTGGCGACGGTGGACAGCCCAACTCGCTCGGGCGAGGTCACGAGGCGAGCACCTGGCGCGTCACCAGATGGCGTGCTCGACCGCCCGCGGCGCGTCGCTGCGCACGTCGACGCTCCGCCCTCGTCACGCCGTCAGCCATGGGGCATCGATAGTCGATATCCGCGATGGGGGACGGGGAAGCCGCGGCCGCTGGCTGATCCGGCCGCGACCTGCCACAGTTCGCACTGTGAACGTGCTCTTCGTGACGCTCGACCAGTTCCGTGCGGATGCCATGGGGGTAGCAGGCCATGCGCTCGTTCGCACGCCCACGCTCGATGCCCTCGCCGACTGCTCTGTCAGGTTCGCCAACCACTACTCCCAGGCCGCGCCGTGCTCACCGGGACGCGCGGCGCTCTACACCGGCACGTATCAGATGAACAACCGTGTCGTCGCCAACGGCACGCCCCTCGCCGACCGGTTCGACAACGTCGCGCGCGTCGCGAGGCGCAGCGGCTACGACCCGACGCTGTTCGGCTACACGGACATCGGGATCGATCCGATGCAAGCGGAGGGCCCAAACGACCCGCGCCTGGATGCCTACGACGGCCTCCTTCCGGGCTTCGTCGAGGGTCTGCGCCTTCCCGAGGACCAGGGTCCGTGGTTGGAATGGCTTGCCGAGCTCGGCTACGACGTCCCGACCAGCTGGATCGACGCGCTCCGCGGCGAGCCCGACCGGCCGGCGGAGCACTCGCACTCCGCGTTCCTCACCGACCGAGTCCTTCAGTGGCTCGCGGACCAGGAGAGCGGTTGGTTCGCACACGTCTCGTACCTCCGCCCGCACTCGCCCTATGCGGCGGCGGGGGAGTACAGCTCGCTGTACGACCCCGACGATGTGCAGTTGCCAATCGCGCCGTCCGCGTCGCGCCACCCACTGCACGACGCGGCGCTCGGCCTCTCGCAGGTCGCGGCCCCCACCGACGAGGCTGCAATGCGTCGCCTGAAGGCGCAGTACTACGGCATGGTCACCGAGGTCGACTTCCAGCTCGGTCGGGTGCTCGACGCGATCCGAGCGCGCGGCGAGTGGGACGTCACGGCCGTGGTCGTCACGGCCGATCACGGCGAGCAGCTTGGCGACCACGGGCTGCTCGAGAAGCTCGCCTACTTCGAGGAGAGCTATCACATCCCCTTGCTCGTCCGCGATCCCCGTCATGCTGAGGCGCACGGCAGGGTCGTCACCGCGTTCACCGAGAACGTCGACGTCCTGCCCACCGTCTGCGGTCTCCTCGACGCCGAGGTGCCGTCCGAGGTCGACGGCCTTCCGCTCTCTGCCTTCCTCCAGGGCGACGGCGAGCCGCCGTGGTGGCGCGACGCGGCGCACTGGGAGTGGGACTGGCGCTACCTCTTCATCGGCGCGGGACCGTCCGGATGGCCGCTCGACCGACGTCTCGAGCGCCAGAACCTCGCGGTCGTGCGAACCGCCACGCACGCCTACGTGCACTTCGGCGACGGATCATGGCGGTGCTTCGACCTCGAGGCGGACCCGACGTGGCGCACGGAGACAGAGGATCCCGCCGTCGTCCTCGGACTGGTCCAGTCGCTTGCGAGCTGGCGCCAGGAGCACCTGGACAGGACCTACACCTCGATGCTGCTGACGCCCGAGCGCCTCGGACGCTGGCCTGACGTCACGTCGACGGCGTAGTCAGCCCCGCTCGGCGAGGCCGAGCTCGAGCAGCTCCAGCAGTCGCGCGTAGCCCGCGTCGAGGTCGTTCACGAAGTTGATGCCGCCGAGCTCGAGCGCGACCCAGCCGTGACACGACGACCAGACCTGCTGGGCGATCTCGACGGCGTCGCCGGGCCGGAACGCGCTCGCGTCGAGGCACCGCTGGACCGCAGCGACGAGCGCGAGGAAGGCGGCGCTGGCCGTCTCGATCGCCTCGTCAGACGGCTCGTATCCGGGGATCGCGCAAAGGAACATCACCTGGTACCTGGCCGGGTGCTCGAGCGCGAGCGAGCGGTAGGACCGTCCCGCGGCTCGGAACGCGACGAGTGGGTCACCGATCGCCCCCGAGCCCTCGATCGTCGAGCGCAGCACCGCGAAGCCCTCCTTGAACACGGCGTCGACCACGCCGTACTTCCCCTCGAACCGCGAGTACAGCCCCATCGGCGCCACGCCGGCGCGCTCGGCGATCCTGCGCACGGACAGGGCGGTCGGGCCGTCCTCTTCGAGGAGCGCCTCGGCGGCGGCGAGGATCGCGGGCTCCAGGTCCTCGCTCGGGGTGCGGTGTCGCGTGGCCATGGGTGCAGCGTACTAGAGAACGACGTGCTATAACAATGGTACGTTGTTCTCTAGGAGGTCCGCCATGCCGATCGCAGCCACGCCCACCGACCGCCGCTGGCTCCTGTTGCCGGTCCTGTGCCTCTCGGTGTTCCTCGTCGTCGTCGACAACACGATCGTCAACGTCGCGCTGCCGAGCTTCGCGAGGAACCTCCACGCCTCGAACTCGTCGCTGCAGTGGATCGTCGACGCCTACTCGCTGCCCTTCGCCGGCCTGCTCCTCGCGGGCGGCGCGATCGGGGACCGCGTCGGGCGCAAGCGAACCATGCAGGTGGCACTGGTGTGCTTCGCCGGCTTCTCGGTCCTCGCCGCGTTCGCGAGCACCACCGGCGGGCTGATCGCTGCGAGGGCGCTCATGGGGGCCGCCGCGGCCTTCATCTTCCCCACGAGCCTCGCGATCCTGACCAACGCGTTCACGGACCACAAGGAGCGCGCAAAGGCGATCGGCATCTGGAGCGCGACGACCGGCATCGCGGTGGCACTCGGTCCGATCACCGGTGGCTTTCTCATCCAGCACTTCTGGGCGGGCTCGATCTTCCTCGTCAACGTGCCCATCGTCGCGGCGACGGTCGTGCTCGGCGCGATCTTCCTGCCGGAGAGCCGCTCGCACTCCGGTCACCGGTTCGACGTCCGCGGCCTCGTTGTCGGCACCCTCGGTGTGACCTCGCTCGTCTACGCAATCATCGAGGGCCCCGCGTGGACGTGGTGGTCCGCTCGCACGGTCGGGCTCCTCTTGGTGTCCCTGACGATCCTCGCCGCGTTCGCCGTCATCGAGCTGCGAACCCCAGGGCCGCTCCTCGACGTGCGCGTCTTCGCCGTGCGTCGGTTCACTGCCGGGGCAACGTCGATCTCTGTCGCCTTCTTCGCACTGTTCGGCTTCATCTTCCTCATCACGCAGTACTTCCAGCTCGTGCACCACTACTCGGCCCTGTCGGCCGGCGTCCGCACGCTGCCGTTCGCCGTGACCGCGGCGGTCACGACGCCACTCGGCGCCGTCCTCGCCTTGCGGGTCGGTGCGAGATGGGTCGTGGGCGGCGGCCTCGCGTGCATGGCCGTCGGGCTCGTCGTTGCGGGGACGATGCCGCTGAACGCCGCCTACTTCGGCCCTGTGGTGATCTCCATGGTCCTGCTGAGCCTCGGGCTCTCGCTCACCACCGCGCCGTCGACCGAGGCGGTCATGGGGTCGCTCCGCGCCGACCAAGTGGGCGCGGGTGCGGCGGTCAACAACACCACTCGCGAGCTCGGGGGCACCCTCGGAGTGGCGGTCCTCGGGTCGGTCTTCGCGTCGACGTTCGGCCCCCACGTCACGAGCGCGCTGCAGGCCCTCGGCGTCGGACCACACCAAGCGTCGAGCGCGGGGGTGTCGATGGCGGACGCGCTCGGTGTTGCTCGACAGCTCCCCGCGTCGATCCAGTCCGCGGCGCTGCACGCGTCGTCGCTCGCGTTCGTCGACGCGCTCCACGCCGCCTGCGCCGTCGGCGCCGGCGTGGCAGCGGCCGGCAGCCTCGTGGCGTTCGCCTTCCTGCGCGAGCGCCCGGAGCGGTCGACAGTGGACGTCACCAGCGAGACGGTGCCCGTCGCGGGGTGACTAGATCGGCCGGCCCGCCTTGCACCATGGATTCGAAGGCACGCCTGCGCACGGGTTGGGCATCGTGGGCAGCTTCGGCAGCGCGTGGAGGATCACCGCGCCGTGCTTGGGGTAGACGCTGCCCGGCGGGCAGCTCCCGAAGCCTGTGTCGCACAGCGCCTGGTGGTAGAGGGTCTGGGCGAATACCGCGTTGCCCTGCACGATCGCGCCGGTGCACGCCTTCTCGGCTGACTGCAGGTTCGTCGGGAAGCTCTTGTCCGGCGCGACGTTCTTGGAGAAGCAGTCGACGACGTGGTTGGCCAGCGTGAGCTCGCCGAAGTCCGAGTTGGACGGGTTCTTGTAGTACCCGTTGTGCTTGAAGGTGTTGCCGATGAGGGCATCTCCCTGCGGGTCGTAGACGCAGCCGAGCCCCGAGTACTGGTGCCCGCCGGTGCTCGCGCACGTCTGGCCGAACGACGGGGAGCCCGAGTCGGGGTAGGGGACGTACAGGATGCCCCACGCCCCGTTGTTGGAGAACGTGTTGTGCATGACGGTGTCGTTGCGACCTCCAGAGAGCGTCATGCCGGTGCCGGTGGGGCCTGCGGCGGCCCCGCCCGAGGCGGGTGCGTTCGCGTTGTCGTTGTTCGTGAAGACGCTGTCCATGAGGACCCAGCACGAGTGGGTGTGGGTGATCTTGGAGATGCCATTGTTCGGGCAGGCGCCGTTCTGCGGCGCGGGCGGGTCGCCGCCGATCTGGGTGTTGGTGTCGAACCCGTCCTGGTTGTTGTCGAACTTGGAGTGCGCGATCACGATCGCCCCGCCAGAGTTGGTCCCCGAGTAGCCGAGCGCGTTGAATTCCATCCACGCGTTCGTGATCGTGATGCCGCACAGCTGCTGGCACGCGCCCACGTACATGCCCGAGTCGTTCTGGTTGCTCGAGTAGAGCTGGTTCCACGTGGCAGGGCCGGCGGCGTTGGACGAGAAGATCCCGTAGGTCGCTGACGTCGACTCGCCGTTGAAGAACGTCGAGGTCGCGGTCAGGTAGGCGCCGTTGTACCCGGCGAGGCCGACCTTGTCCGACTCCGCGCCGCCGTTCCACCAGACGCCGTTGCCCGAGTCCTTGGATCCCGAGAGGAAGTTGCAGGTCGTGAGGTTCTCGACGGAGACATGATTCGCCTTGTAGACCACGATGCCGTTGCGCCCCACTGCCTGCCCGCCAAGGACGTGGCCGAACTGCTGGTCCGCGGGGATGTTGGTGCACGCGGGGGACCCGGGCTTCGTTCCGTCGACGATCACCTTGGAGCGGTCCATCCCGCGGAGGTGCAGCGACGGCGTCGTCACGAGCACGCCGCCGAACTGGCCGTGCGAGTAGTCGCCAGGAGGGTTGGCGAGGTCAGCGGCCTCGTGGTAGTCACCGGGCGCCACGAGGACCCAGTCCCCGGGCTTCGCCGCGTTGACCGCCGACTGGATCGACGCGTACCCGCCCTTTACGCCCTTGAAGGTCCCGACGAGCAGGACGTGACCCGCTGCGGCGGGACGGTGCGTCGTGGCAGATGCCGACGTCTGCGCCGCGCCGATCGCCAGGCCCCCTGCGAGCAGGGCGAACCCTCCGAGTGCGACGAGCGTGCGACGACCTCGACCGGTGACCTGCATGTGACGCCCCCTTCGGCGCACGCGAACTGCGCACGGCCCGCCGCGAATATACCGCCCGCCTGCGCGGGCTCTGGATCGGCGGCCTCACGCATCGCGAAACAAAGTTCCTCCCCAGACGCCTGACTCGTCGACACCGGGCGGGCACGCGAACACGGCGCTCGACGTGTGCACGAGGTACTCGCGCAGCGAGTCGTTGATCGCGAGGTTGGACTGGATCGCGACGAACTGCGCACGAGGGTCTCGCTGGAAGCAGATGAAGAACAGGCCGGCGTCGAGCTCGCCGCTCCGTGGGTCGAGACCGTCGGCGAAGCTGTAGCCCCGTCGAAGGATCCGCACGCCTGCGTTCGTGGACGGCGCTGCTTGACGGACGTGCGCGCCGTCGGGGATCACGTGGGCGCCGAGCGCGCCTCGCGCCGCGAGGTCGACTCGGTCGTGCTCGTGCGTGCCGGTGAGCGGCGCGCCCGACGACTTGAACCTGCCAATGACCTGCTGTTGGGCGACGAGCGGCGTCGCCGCCCAGGTCTCGAGGCGCGTGCGGATCCGCCGCGCGACGAGGTAGCTCCCGCCGCGCATCCAGGCCTGGTCGGTCTCGTCTCCGACCCACACGACCCTGTCGAAGACGCCTGGATCGTCGGCGAGCGGGTTGTTCGTGCCGTCCTTGAAGCCGAGGAGGTTCCTTGGTGTCGCCTGTCCGGAGGTCGTTGACGACGTGCGGCCGAACCCGGTCTGGACCCAGCGCAGCGCCGCGATGCCCGTGGCGAGGCGTGCCAGGTTGTGCACGGCATGGAAGGCAACCTGTGCATCGTCGGCACAGGCCTGCACGCACAGGTCCCCGCCAGATCGAGCCTGGTCGAGATCGTCCCCGGGAAACGAGGGGAGCGCCTCGAGCGCCGACGGACGTCTCGCAGTGAGGCCGAACCGGCCGTCGAACAGCGAGCTGCCGAACCCAACCGTCAGCGTGAGTCCCGCAGGCCCGATGCCGACGGCCTCGCCGGTGTCAGACGGCGGCTCGTAGGGGCTCAGCGGGGGAGCGACGGGATCGCCTCTCGTCATGCGCTCTGCGGCCCGCGACCACGTCGAAAGGAGCGCCTCGAGGTCCTGCGCGGAGCTGCTCGTCACGTCGAAGGCCGCGAAGACGAGGCGATCCTGTGCGGGTGTCGCGATGCCGGCTTGGTGCGGGCCGAGGAACGGGATCGTCCTGTTGTCGCTCGTTGCGCCCGCGGCCGGCGCGGTCGCGCTCGCCGCGACGGCAGCGGCGACACCGGCGGCGGCCACTGTCGATCCGACCAGCAGTCGCCGCCTGGAGAACGACCCCTGCGGCGCTTTGGGCTGGTCGTCGCTCATGCGTAGAGCCGCCCGCTTCCGAAGCCCGCGACGTGCCCAGACAGCATGCCCAACGGCGCGAGTGCGCCGTCGATTCGCGTCGCGAGGGCACGCCAGGTCTGCGAGGACACGGCACCGTCGGAAGTTGCGGCGTTCGCTCCGATCAGCGAGAGCTCGTGGTCGAGTGCAGAGAACCTCGCGACGGCGAGACTGGTCGGACCCGGCGCGACGAGCCGTCCGAGCGGCGCCACGAGGACCAAGGCGGCGCGCGCCGTGGCGACCGCGCTCAGCACGTCGGCGAGATCGTGGTGCGAGTACTGCTCTTCTCGCCCGGCCAGCGGGACGTCGACCGCCCAGCCGAGCTCAGACTGCGCGGTCGCCACGATGTCGTCGGGCGTGAGGATCACCCGGTAGAAGACGAACCCGACCGCCAGGGCCTCCGAGGCGAGCGCGGCGGCGAGTCGACCGGCAGCCGCGCACCCCGGTGTCGTCCAGAGCGCCCGCTCGATCGCGTGCAGCCCGCCGAAGCGAGCGACGCCGATGCTCCATCGCTCGCCGTCGAGCTCCTCTGCCGTTGCCGAGTCAGGGGCGATCACCGGCCGAAGCACGTCGAAGGCGCCCTGGGCGGCGAGCTCGTCCTGTCTCGCGGCCGCGCATAGCCCGCGCGCGGCATCGTGCGCGATGGCAAGGACGTCGACGTCCAACTTCTCAGCACTGACGAGGACGAGGCGCCGGTAGCCCTCGGTCGCCGCGAGGGTGGTCGCCTGCTCTGCAGCGGTGGGATGGGACGCGGCGCTGGGATAGGGCGCGATCCGATACGTGTCGCGACCCGCCGAGCCGTAACTCGCGGCGCACCCGGAGATCGCCAATGCCGCAACGAGGGTGAGGAGAACCGGCGCTCCCAGTGAGCGGCGCGACCGCGCCACGTGCCGCGCGAAGTGGGCAGCGCGCACGGCACATCGTACGAGGACGCACGGCGGCGCCGGCGTCGGGCGTCGCACGACGCAGCCGACGGCGCTCGCGTGGCGTTTGTCCCGCGGGGCGTGTCATGGCAGGATCGGCCGTGCCGTCGTCGCCCCGCGCTGGTCAGGGCGGCGCGCCCGACCCAGGGACCCGTGACGCGTGGCCCGACGACCCCCGCTCCGCAGGGACTGGGTTGCCCCTCGAGGGCGTGCGGGTGCTGGACCTGTCCAAGATCCTCGCGGGCCCGCTGTGCGTCCTCGTGGCCGCCGACCTTGGCGCTGACGTCATCAAGGTCGAAGAGCCCGGCATTGGCGACAAGGTCCGGCTCCTCGCGCCGCCGTGGTTCGGGGAGGACGCCACCTACTACCTCTCGGTCAACCGGAACCGCCGGTCGATCGCGGCGGACCTGACCTCGCCTGCCGATCTCGGCGTCGTGCGGGCGCTCGCGAGGGCAGCCGATGCGGTCGTCGAGAACTTCCTGCCCCACCAGCTCGACGCGCTCGGCCTCGCAGCCCTGCGCGACGAGCTCGTCGACGTCGTGTGGGTCTCGGTGCGAGGCGCGTCGTCGTCGGGACCGCTCGGCGCCGAGCCATCGTTCGACCTGCTCGCCCAAGCCCGGTCGGGATTGATGTCCGTCACCGGCGCCGCCGACGGCCCTCCGATGAAGGTCGGTGCGCCTGTGGCCGACGTTGTCACGGGCCTCTACGCGTCCGCGGCCCTCCTGGCCGGCCTCTACGCGCGGCGCGCGTCGGGCGGGCCGGCACACCGGTTCGAGGTCCCGCTCTTGGAAGCGACGATGACCTCGCTCGTGAACCAGGCGCAGGGCTACCTCGCAACGGGCCAGGAGCCCGCCCGGCTCGGCAACGACCATCCGAGCATCGCCCCCTACGGACCGGTCCAGACCGCCGACGGCCACCTGTTCGTCGCGGTCGTCTCCGCTGCCCAGTTCGAGTCGCTCTGTGACGTCATCGCCAGCCCCGAGCTCGTGCGAGACCCGCGATTCGCGACGAACGCCGAGCGGATCGTGCATCGCGCCGAGCTTGACGCCGCGCTGCGCGAGCGGTTCATGGCGCATCCCGTGTCGCACTGGACCGATGCGCTCGTCGCGGCGGGCGTCCCGTGCGGACCAGTGCACACCGTCGCAGAGGCGATCGAGGACCGACACGTGCGAACGTCTGGCTTCATCGGCGTCGCTGAGACGTCCGCCGGGACCTTCGAGATGCTTCGCTCTCCAATCCGCGTCGACGGCGCGTGGCTCCCCGTGCGGCGGTCGCCCCCGTCGATCGACCAGGACGGCGACGAGATCCGCGGCGCGGTGGCCAGCTCGTGACCACTCGCCGCCAGGTCGACTTCACCGAGGAGCTCGCCGAGCCTCTGGCAGCGCTTGACGCCGTCGCGGCAGGGAGAGGCTGGTGCAACCTCACCCCTGAGATCGTCGCCGACGACGTCGAGGTGCTGTCGGTCAACGTCTTCCAACTTCGGGCCAAGCGCGGTGCGCCGGTTGCCACCTTCGTGACGGCGCCGTCGCGCAAGGGCGACCCGCAGCCTTCGACGCTCGGCGTGCTCCACACGCGCGGCAAGCTCGGAATGGAGCGGATCGACCGCATCCTCGACGGGGCACCGTTCGGCGTGCGCCAGGACCACATGCAACGGGGGCTCTTGTTGGAGGTCCCCGTCGAGACCTCCTCGTCGCTCGTCCTCACCTCGATGCGAGCCCTGCTCACCGCGCTGTGCGACTACGAGCCCACCGGCCGCTGGCGGATGGACGTCTTCGAACGGGCCTGAGTGGCTCGGTCTCGGGCTCAGGCGTCGTTTCGCACAAGGACGATCGCCCCGCCGACGAGCGCCGCCAGCGCGTAGCCGGCGAGCACGACGGTCGCGGCCGCCGGCGAGAACAGCGTTCCGAACTGGTCCGACCCTGGATGCGACGAGCGCATCGAGCTGGTGAGGATCTGGGGGAGGTACCGGAACACGTGCATGCTCCACGAGTTCGGCAGGGCGAGCACGATGAGGAAGGCCACGAACGTGCAGCACACGTAGACGGTGATCGAGCCCGCCGTGTGGCGCACGACCGTGCCGATGCCCAGGGCGAAGAGCGCGAGGAGCGCGAGCGAGACCCCACCGAGGATGATCGCTCGCAGCGAGCCGGGGGTGCTCAGCGTGGCGCCCCCAGTGACCGGCGCGAGGATCGACTGACCCACGAAGAACGACGCGAACGAGCAGAGCTCGCCGACGACGAGCGTCGACGCGAACAGCACGATCGACTTCGCGGCGAGGACCACGAGGCGCTTCGGTGTCGCCAGCAGCGACGAGCGAATCGAGCCCGAGGAGTACTCCGAGGTCATGATGATGACCCCGATCACGCCGATCGCGATCTCTGCGAAGAAGAAGCCGGACAGGCTCGTCGCCGTCGCGTCGAAGGCGATGTGTTCGGCAAGTTTCTCTTGGCTCCACTGCTGACGCTGCGCGAAGCAGATGAGCGCGCTGATCCCCACGCTGAGCACGATCGTGGCGATCAGCGCATAGATCGTCGATCGCACGGAGCGGAACTTCACCCACTCGCTGGAGACGGCCGGGGCGAGGCTCATCCAGATGCTGCGGCGAGCTCAGGCGTCTCGACGCAGCATCAGCACCGCGCCGCCGACCATCGACACGACGGCATAGAGCGTCAGGACGATCGTCGACGTGAGCGGCGAGAACGACGAGAAGTCGGTGTCGCCCCGTGCGGCTCGCATCGAGTTCGTGAGGACCTCGGGGAGGTACTTGGACAGGTCGTTGCGCCAGTTGGACGGGAGGGCGGCCAACAAGAGGAACAGCACGAGGAGGATCGCGACGTAGACGGTGATCGATCCCGCGGTGTGCCGGAGCATCGTTCCGATGCCCATCGCGAAGACGGCGAGTAGCGCGAGGGACAGCCCCGCGAGCAGGACGCCCCGAAGCGCGCCGCTCGTCGAGAGCGTGGCGCTGGTCACGTGCTGGCCTCGAAGGATCGCCTGGCCGACGAAGAACGACACGAACGAGCACAGTTCGCCGACCACGAGGGTCGCAGCAAAGAGCACGACGACCTTCGCGAGAAGCACCGAGAGCCTCCTCGGCGTCGCCGCCAGCGTCGAGCGGATCGACCCGGTCGCGTACTCCGAGGAGATCACGAGCACGCCGATCACGCCGATCGAGATCTCGGCGAGCGCGAACCCCGCCAGGCTGACGCGTGTCGGATCGAAGAGGAAGCCGCCCTCCGAGCTGGCCGCATGCGAGCCCCGTCCGAACGCGATGAGGGCCCCGAGCCCCACGCACAGCACGACCGTCACCAACAGGGCGTAGAGCGTGGACCGGACGGTCCGGAACTTGATCCACTCGCTCTGCGTCGCCTGGACGAGGCCCTGGCCGCTCATCGTGCGCCCCCGAACTCCACGTCGTCCTTCGTGAGCGCCATGAACGCCTCTTCGAGTGACGCGCTCTGGGGCGAGAGCTCATGGAGCGCGAGCCCCTCTCGCGCCGCGAGGTCGCCGATCGCCGCCGCGTCGAGGTTGGTGACCGTGAGCGCCCCGTCGTCCTCGGCGAGCACGGCGCCGCCAGCAGCGGCGAGCGCGGCCGAAAGCTTTGTCGCGTCGGGTGAGCGCACCGTGACCGACGTGCCCGCCCTTGCGATCATCGTCCCGATATCGGCGTCCTCCAAGAGGTGGCCCCGTCCGATGACGATCACGTGGTCGGCCGTCTGCGCCATCTCGCTCATGAGGTGCGAGGAGACGAACACGGTCCTTCCCTGCTTCGAGAGCTTGCGCAGCAGCTCGCGGACCCACTGGATGCCCTCGGGGTCGAGCCCGTTCACCGGCTCGTCGAAGAGCAGTACCCCGGGGTCGCCGAGGAGAGCGGCCGCGATCCCCAGGCGTTGTCCCATCCCCAGCGAGTACCCGCCCGCGCGCCGCGACGCGACGGACGAGAGCCCGACGAGCTCGATGACCTCGTCGACGCGCGATCGGGCGATCTTGTTCGACACGGCCAGCGCCAAGAGGTGGTTCCGAGCGCTGCGGCCCGGATGCATCGCCTTTGCCTCCAACAGCGCGCCCACCTCACGGAGGGGCCACTTGAGCGACTGATAGGGCTTGCCGTCGATGACGACCGCGCCCTTGTCGGGGCGGTCGAGCCCGAGGATCATGCGCATCGTCGTGGACTTCCCTGAGCCGTTCGGACCCAGGAATCCCGTGACGATGCCCGGTTTGACGCTGAACGTGAGGTCGTCGACGGCAGTGGTGGATCCGTATCGCTTGGTCAGGTTCGTCGCTTCAATCATGGAGCCACGAGTCTGGCACGGTCACCTAAGGACCCTCTAAGCGCGCGGACCCAATGAGAGAGTTGGGTTGTGGATGACTACCTCGGCGCCCCGGCAGACGTGCCGGGGCGTCCCGAGCGCGCGCGTCCTGACTGGCTGCGACGCCACCCGAAGGGCTACTGGTTCGCCGTCGGCGCCGTGTGCCTCGGCGCGCTGATGTCGCAGTTGGACACGGGGATGGTGACCGTCGCCTACCCCACCCTGCACCGGGCGTTCAAGGTCCCGTTGTCGAGCGTGGTCTGGGTTGGGCTCTCGACGTTGCTGACGGTCGTCGCGACGCTCGTCGCGTTTGGCAAGCGCGCGGACATGTGGGGGAGGAAGCGTGTGTACGTCGACGGGTTCGTCGTCTTCATCGCCGGTGCGGTCGCAGCGGCGCTCGCGCAGTCCTTCGCGTGGCTCCTCGCGGCCCGAGTGGTCGAGGGCATCGGCGTCGCCATGGTGCAGGCCAACTCCGTTGCCCTCGTGACCGCGTCGGTACCGCGCGAGAGGCGGGCCGCTGCGCTTGGCCTGCAGGGGACCGCGCAGGCAGCGGGGCTGGCGCTCGGACCGCTCGTCGGCGGCCTCGTGCTCGCCGAGCTGTCCTGGCGATGGGTCTTCGTCGCGTCGGTGCCGATCGCCCTGCTTGCGCTTCCCGCCGCGCTCCTGTTCATCCCCCGGTCACGGGACCTGCGCCCGTTGGTCCGGCTCGACCTCGTAGGCGCCGGCCTCATCGGCGTCGCCGCGGTCGGCATCATCGGCGGGTTCACGCAGGGCGCGCGGTACGGCTGGTCCGGAGCCGCGCCGCTCTTCTTGGGGATCGGCGTCGTCGCGGCGCTGGCGCTCTTCCCCGTCGAGCGTCGGATCGCCAACCCGCTGCTGGATCTTCGCGCCCTGCGCGACCGGCGCGTCTCCTCGGGGCTGGTCACTGCCACGCTGACCTACCTCTCGTTCTTCGGCGCGCTCGTGGCGGCCCCGTTCTACGTCGAGGCGCTCGGTCACTCCCCGGCGACCGCAGGCGTCGTCACGATGGCGCTCCCGCTCGGTCTCGCCGTGATCGCGCCGTTCGCAGGCAGGCTGCGTCGCCACGTCGCGGAGCGTGTCGCGATCCCCCTCTCCTTCGTCGTTGTTGCACTGGGCCTCGCCTTCGCGGCGCGGTCGTCGTCGCTGGCGGCGGTGTCGGTGGGGCTCGCGGTCGCGGGCGTTGGGCTTGGCACGGTGAACACGATGAACAACGTGTCGATCATGCAGGGCGTCGCGGCGACCGACCGAGGTGCGGCGTCTGCCCTCGTGAACATGGTCCGCGCCCTCGGGACGGCGCTCGGCCTCGCGCTCGTGACCACGCTGCTCAGCACGCTCGGCGGTCCGCACCATGCCAACGGACCGCGCGGCGCCATGACGGCGCTGGTCGTCGCCCCGGTCCTCTCAGCGGCGATCTGCCTCGCGATGCTCCCGTCTCGCCCTCGAGCGGCGCCGGTACGCTCGCGCTGACGACGCGAAGAGCGAGGAGGCCGACCGATGTTCAACCGACGCAAGGCCGAGATGGTGGCGGAGCGCGACGCGCTCCCGGGGCGCTCGACGCCGATCCCGATCGCGATGGTGCACCGGACGCTTGGCGTGCCGCTCACCGGCCCGTTCGAGGCGCCGTCCGAGGTTGCGTACTTCGCCCTCGGCTGCTTCTGGGGAGCGGAGCGGAAGTTCTTTGAGGCGCCCGGCGTCAGGGTGACGGCCGTTGGCTACATGGGCGGGTTCACGCCGAACCCCACCTATGAAGAGGTGTGCACGGGTCGCACCGGCCATACCGAGACCGTGATGGTCGTGTTCGATCCGACTGCGACGACGTACGAGGCCATGCTCTCGCTGTTCTTCGAGTCCCACGACCCGACGCAGGGCAACCGCCAGGGCAACGACGTGGGCACCCAGTACCGCAGCGCGATCTTCACGACGACGCCGAGACAGCGCGAGCTCGCGACCAAGGCGCGCGCCGCCTACGGCGAGATGCTGACGGCGGCAGGGTTCTCCGAGCCCACCACGGAGATCGCCGACGCGGGCGCCTTCTACTACGCCGAGGAGTACCACCAGCAGTACCTGGTGGCGAATCCCAACGGCTACTGCGGCATCGGCGGGACGGGCGTCTCGTGCCCCATCGGGGTGTTCGCGACCGAGGGCTGACGCGTCACTCGGCGCGGACGACCGATGATGGTCGCGGGCGAGCGAGCCAGCTTCGCCGCCACGCGCACCACCGCACCTTGATCCCCGACTCCATCCGAGCCTGCGGCGGCGAGGTGAACGCCGCTGTCCGCGCGTAGCCGAGGCGATCGGGGACGGCCCCGGAGCGCTGGTTGCGGACGTCGTGGGTGATCTCGACGACCTCGACGCCGTCGACCGCGAACGCGATGTCGGTGGCGAGCTCGCACGCCCGCGTCATGAGACCGCGGCCCGTTGCGCGGTCGTCGAGCCAGTAGCCGATCTCCAGCTCGTCGGGGCCGCCGCGGCGGTGCATCCCGAGCATGCCCTTGATCTCGTCGCCTTCGATGACGGCCCATGGGACCATGAGCCCGCGGCGCCATCGATCCTCCGCATCGGCCTGGATCGCCGTCTCGGTCTGCACCGTGACGGGCTCAGCGGCCCACGGCAAGAACGACGCCAGCGTGTCGCGCGAGTGCTCGATCAGACCGAGGACCTCTTCGACCCACTCGGCGCGCCACACCTCAAGGCGCAGGTCGGCGCCGACGACGAGCCGCGGCAACGGCGAGGGCAGCGGGATCGGCTCGGTCACCGGCCGGCGAGCGGCGCGAGGCGCGCGAGGATCTCCTCTGCCTCGGCGACCATCGAGGCGACGAGCTCGCCAGCCGGCACCAGCTCGTCGATCGCCCCAACGGCCTGTCCCGCGGGGTAGCCCTCCTTAGCGGGGTCAACGCCCGTCGTGGACTCGTCGCCGCCGAGATGGAATGTGCCCGCGCGGAACGAGACGCCGAGCTGGTCAGGGAACGGCTTGAGCGCCGACGGGTTCTTCTCGTAGTACTCCGTCGTGTCGTTCTTGATGACCCTCATGGTCTTGCCGGAGAACGCCCGCGACACGATGGTTCCGTCCTCCTTGGACTCGAGGATCCGGTCCTTGAAGCCTGGGATCCCGCGTGCCTCGGGCGTCGCGATGAACCTGGTGCCCACCCAGATCCCGTCAGCGCCGAGCGAGAGGGATGCCGCGAGCCCCCTGCCGTCGAAGATGCCCCCCGCCGCGACGACCGGGACTTGGGCGCCCACGGCGTCGACGATCATCGGCACGAGCGGGAACGTGGCGACCGTGCCGGTGTGCCCCCCCGCCTCGGTTCCCTGGGCGACGACGAGGTCGCATCCCGCGTCGACCGCACGACGGGCGTGCTCGACCTTGCCGCACATCGAGACCACCAGCAGGCCGTGCTCGTGACAGAGGTCCACGACCTTCGACGGGACCCCGAGCCCTGCCACGAACGCGCTCGCGCCACCTTCGATCACGAGCTCGACGGAGTGGACCAGGTCACCGGGCATGGCGGTCAGCAGGTCCACGCCGAAGGGCATGTCCGTGGACGCGCGGGTCGCACTGATCTCGTCGACCATCTTCGCCTCGGACATTGTCGAAGCGCCGAGGCAGCCGAACCCTCCAGCGTTCGAGACCGCTGCGGCGAGCGCGGAGTACGAGACGCCACCCATTCCTGCGAGCATGACCGGATGATCGATCTTGAGCGCCTCGGTGAGCCGTGTCGTGAGCATGTGCCCCTCCTGTCGGTCGCACGCTACTCAGGCGGATGGTGGCACTCCAACCGACGAGGCACGGTCGCTCAGGTGATCGCGAACAGCACCGCCACGAACGCGAGATAGAGCGCGACAATCAGACACCCAGCCCAGCGTCGCAGCCCCCGGCCCAAGTACGCGAGCACGAGCGTGACGACGGTGAGCCCGACGTACCACGATCCGACGAGCGTCGCGGCTCCCGTCGGCCGGGCGAGTCCAACTATCACCGCGGGCAACAAGAGGCCAAGCAGCACGTTCAGCGAGTTGCTGTTGAGCGCCGTCGAGAGCATGGCCGCCCCGCGACCCCGGGCAGCGAGGTAGATCGCGGCGACCGCGTTCGGCAGGCTGGTGACCGCAGCGAGGATGACACCCCCGACAATGAGACCCGGGATCGCGAAGTGCACGCCCAGCGTGGTCGCGGACCGCTCCATCACGATGCTCGCGAGGACGACGATGACAAGAGAGGCCACGGCGACGAGCGTGTCGACAGGCCGACCTCGAGTCGGGCGGATCGCGTCTTCGAGCTCGAGCTCCTCTTCGACCACCGCCCTGTCGACCCACGATGCCCACCGCTCGGGGATCCGCACCCGATCGAGGTGCCGACGGCGCATGGCGAGGACCGCGACGTAGGGCCCGAAGACCACGAAGCACAGTGCCAGGCCGACG